>NZ_CP022411.1:600000-815000 GCF_004011755.1 Pseudomonas sp. RU47
CGTGGTTACCATTACGACGGCTTTGATCGGCTCGTCGAGTTGTCGCAACCGCGAATGCTGGATGTGCAGCGCTACTACCACAACGCCAGAGTCAGCAGCGAGGTCCGTGGCAATGACTCGCGCAGTGTCGTGCGCCATGACGGCTTGATATTGGGGGATCAACAGCTTGGGACCGATGCGGGGAGCCGGATTTTTGGCACTGATCAACAGAACAGCGTGTTGACCCGTTTGCATGGCGAGCAATGGGTCGACAGCACCTACAGTCCCTACGGGCATCGTCCTGTCGACGGTGGTCTGTTCAGTCTGGCCGGTTTCAATGGCGAGCAACTCGATGTGGTCACAGGCTTGTATCTGTTGGGTAACGGCTACCGAGCCTACAGCCCTACGCTGATGCGTTTCACCAGTCCCGACAGCATGAGTCCGTTCCGTGCGGGTGGTTTGAATGCGTACGCTTACTGCCTGGGCGACCCGATCAATAGGGTTGACCCAACGGGCCATGTTTCCTGGCAGTCGATTGCCGGGATCGCATTGGGGTTCATCGGGATTGTATTGAGTATTGTGACCATGGGGGCTGCCACGCCACTGGGCCTGTTCGCCATGGGGTTGGGTGTCGCATCGGGAGCTGCCGGTATCGGCAGTGAGGTGGCAAATGCCTACGACTCACAATCCCAGGCAGGAGCGATACTTGGATGGGTGAGTCTTGGTCTTGGAATCGCTTCGATAGCAGCGGGAGCGCTTGCGGTCCAGAAGGCCTTGTCACAGACCAGTAGAGCCCGTGCTTACATCGCCACGGTTGCGGACGAGCCGCCAGTCAAAATCGTTGAAAAGGAATTCGCTATCTTCACCAAGCCCGGGGGCAAAAAAATCCCTCAGCGAGCTGCTCCAGAACCTTGGACTTTCGAGATTGACGGCGTGAAGGTGGATGGGCAAGCCGACTTGAGTGTCATTAAGGGTTTTAGCAAATTAGATGACCGTGAAATTGGAAAGGCCAAAAGATTCCTGACCGAGATCGTCGACGAGGGGAAGACGCCAACCGACGCGGCTAGCATGTTGGGAACTAATACTAAATATAGAGGGCTAACCCCGTTCCGCAGCGCCAATGCCAAAGAGCTTAACGACCCTGCTTTCGTCAACACGACGGGGCAAACCGAAATCAAGCTAAGTGCTGCCCAACGTTTTATATTTTTTGCGAACAGAGATACTCGGACGGTGACGGCGCATGCGTTTGGGCACACGGTGAAAGGAAGTTGAAAGGTCTGTAAACGAATTTGACGCAAATACGCGAATAGTGTGATTTGCCGAATTTAGCTCGGTTCTGCACTTGAGTAAAACGGGGCTGCGTGAAGATCTATGTATATCTTCACGCAGCAATCATCCCGATAGACTGCTCCTTTCAATCGGCAAGTTATCCAGAGGGATGACTTGTGTCGATGTCCGGCGTTGCTTGTGCAGAGCTGCTGGATCAGTGCAATCAAATCAAGGATGAGAGCTTATGTCTGGCAAACCACCAAAGATCAAACCTTCCCTCGGAAAAAATAACGACTCCAGCGCTGGGGGGGCCCATCGTCAGCTACGTACCAGCCCGCCCCACCCGTCGAATGTCTCGCATCAGGTAGCGCAATCTCCTCTTCTCATGTCGGCGACTGAAGCCGTAGCGCAGTCGGTCAGCGTGACCCCGATGACTTCCTACATGGGAGTTGCAATGGCTGCTTCGGCACCTGCGTTCCGGGACTACTGGGTACGTGCCTGGAACAATCTCGGTGAGGCCGACGCGTTGGGCATTCGGCTATGCAAGCAGCGTCAGTATGTCGCCGTTGCCGATGACTATTTCGTGCAAGTGGTCAAAGATGCCGAAAGCGGTCTGTACCGTGCCACGGTCGCCAGAGAACTCAATGCTTCCGGCCCGCTGATGAAGCTGGATGCCGAGGGCAAGTTCTGGCGTCCGGCGGACAACGATGACTTGCCCGGGCAGGTAGCAGTGGAACGAGCCAGGGAGTTGTCCGGTGAGGGGGAATTTCAGCAGGGGTCGATTCCCACGATAGACGAGCGTCTGGCCGAGCTGTACCCGACCATGACCGAGGAGGCCCGATCAACCATGCTTAGCGAGCGATTTAGCGGCGATCCGTTGCTCGCGGTGGCTCGCCTGGAGAAGGAATTCTCCACACTGGTGGAAGACCTTGGAGCGTGGGTGGCAGAAGTGCCGCCTCTCCACCCCGTCACGGGGCTGTCGCTGACAAAGACCGAGATTGAGTCTCAGCGAGCCCACAGAGAGTTTTTCGCACTGGAGTTACAAGCCAATTGGTCTCGCAAGGCAACAACCGTAAACCCTTACACCCCGTCAACGCTTGATTACGATCTGGATATGCTGGGAAGCCTGCCGCGTTTATCGGCTGACTTCAGTCATGTCCGTGAACTGAGTCTCTCCAGCACTTCGCCACTGAGTGGCAGCGCTTTTCTCGAAGCTTTTCCGGGCGTGCGGTATCTGATCCTCTCGGGTTTTGCGCTGAAAACGTTTCCCGTTGAAATTTTTCAAATGAGAGAACTGGCGACATTAACACTGGACAACTGCGACATTCGACTCTCCGAAGCAACCGTCGAAGGCCTCGCCCATATTGAAAACTTGACGCTTCTGGATTTAAGCGACAACCCGCTTGGCCTCGCGCCTGATATCAGTTTCATGCGGCGCCTGGACAGTCTCTATCTTTCGAATACAGGGCTGATCGAAGTTCCAGTCGGGCTGTTTGACATCGAGAGTCTCGCCTACGCAGATTTGGGGAGTAATGGAATCAAGAACTTGCCACTGGAATTGTTCGACGTGCCCGATGTTTGGGAAGTCAACTATAACTTTCGAAACAATCCGCTGGATGAAGATACCCTGCAACGAGTCACTGACTATATGAATGCCGCCGGTTTAGACAGAAAAGTCCTGATTCAAGTGGGTGGCGATGTCTGGGTGCCCCAACAGAATATAGTGTTCGATGGCGTGGACAGTGGGCTGGAGAGTTCCGACGAGGGCTGACTCATTGGCTGGCAACATGCTCGGGCCAGCGGACTGTGCAGGCTATTGGTCGCACCGCAAAAGTGGATCGAAAGGATTTTACAGTGTGTCAGGGACATGCTGACGCAACGCCCACTCCACATGCTCTCTAACCAACTCTGACGGATAATCCCGTCGCGCCTTCAATGCTTCCAGTACCGGAATCGTTGAAGGCGCATTGCCCAATCCCACCGCCAGATTCCTCAACCAACGCTCATACCCGGCTCGCCGCAACGGCGAACCTTCAGTGCTACCTAAAAATTTCTCTTCGTCCCACAAAAACAGCTCAGCCAATTCGGCATTGTCGAGATTGTGCCGCGGCTTGAAATCGCTTTCCCCGGAAGGCTTGGCGAAACGGTTCCACGGGCAGACGATCTGGCAGTCATCACAACCGAACACGCGATTGCCGATCAACGGACGCAGGTCTTCAGGGATGGCGCTTTTCAATTCGATGGTCAGATAGGAAATGCAACGTCGCGCGTCCAGCACATACGGGCCGACGAAGGCGTTGGTCGGGCAGATATCGAGGCATGCAGTGCAGCGGCCGCAGTGTTCAGTGCTGTGCGGCTCATCCACCGGCAATGGTAGATCGACAAACAATTCGCTCAGGAAGAAATAGCTACCGGCCTTACGGTTCAGCACCAAGGTGTTTTTACCGATCCAGCCCAGCCCGGCCTGTTCAGCGATGGCTTTTTCCAGCACCGGGGCGCTGTCGACAAACGCGCGAAAACCGAACGGGCCGATCTGCGCCTGAATCTTGTCGGCCAATTGCTGAACACGTTTACGGATCAATTTGTGGTAATCGCGGCCCAAGGCATAACGCGACACGTAGGCTTTTTCCGGTTGCGCGAGCATTTGCGCCATTTGCGTATCGCCCGGCAAGTAGTCCATGCGCAGCGAAACCACGCGCAATGTGCCCGGCACCAGCTCTTCGGGGTGCGAGCGTTTGCTGCCATGGGCGCCCATGTAATCCATTTCGCCGTGGTAGCCGGCCTTGAGCCAGCGTGCGAGGTGCTGCTCATGCTCGGCCAGGTCCAGACCGCTGATGCCGACTTGCTGAAAGCCCAGCTCGCGGCCCCAATCCTTGATTGATTGGGCGAGGGCGGGCAGGTCTGTGGTGATAGCGGACATGAGACGAGAGAAACCGGAGCTGAGGTGCGTATAATTCTGCCAGACATCGGAGCCCGAAGACGCATGCCGCACACGAAAGATCAATTACCCGACGCGCTGTATGGTGCCGCGCAGGTGCGCGAGCTCGACGCACGGCTGATCGCCGCCGGTATGCCGGGCTTCGAATTGATGCAGCGCGCGGCGCATGCGACGTGGCGAGCGCTGGTGCGGCAATGGCCGTCGGCGACTGAACTGACGGTGCTGGCCGGGCATGGCAACAATGCCGGTGACGGTTATCTGGTCGCGACCATGGCGCAACGAGCCGGTTGGCAGGTGCGGGTGTTGGCAGTCGGCGATCCGCAGCGTTTGCAGGGCGATGCCGCACTGGCCCATGCCGAAGCGCTGAATGAAGGTGTCGCGGTGCAGGCCTGGCAGGCTCAAAGTGAATTGCGCGGGATCATTCTCGATGCCTTGCTCGGTACTGGGTTGAGCGGTGAGGTTCGCGAGCCTTACGTGTCGGCGATCAAGGCAATCAACACCAGCGGTTTGCCGGTGACCGCCGTCGATATCCCTTCAGGTCTAAGCGCCGACTCCGGGCATGTTCTGGGCGCCGCTGTACAGGCTGATCTTACGGTGACCTTTATCGGGCTGAAAATCGGCCTGTTTACCGGGGACGCGGCGGATCATGTCGGCCAATTGGTATTTAACGATTTGCAGGCCAGCGCCGACATTTATCGTGACATTCCTGTCATCGCCCAGCGGCTCAACACGGCTAATCTTCCGAGGTTGGCGGCGCGAGCCCCGACTTCGCACAAGGGCCGTTTCGGCCATGTGTTGCTGATCGGCGGCGATCACGGGTTTGGCGGGGCGATTTTGCTCAGCACGGAAACGGCCCTGCGCAGTGGCGCGGGTATGGTTTCGCTGGCGACCCGTCCTGAACACGTCCCGGCGGCGCTGACGCGAGTGCCGGAAGCCATGGCGCTCGGAACCTCGTCGGCCAATCAGTTGATGAGTTTGCTGGAAAAAGTTTCTGTACTGGTGGTTGGTCCGGGGTTGGGACAGGCTAGCTGGGGGCGGGCGCTGTTGTCAGCTGCCGCGAATGCCGCGCTGCCGCAAGTCTGGGACGCCGACGCATTGAACCTGCTGGCGAGCGGTTTCGTTGAGTTGCCCAAGGATTGCGTGATCACCCCGCATCCGGGCGAAGCCGCGCGTTTGCTGGAAATCAGCACCGCAGAAGTGCAAGCGGATCGTCCGGCGGCGGCGCTGGAATTGAGCAAAAAATATACAGCGGTTGTGGTGTTGAAAGGCGCTGGCAGCCTGATCGCGCATCCCGATGGACGTCTGGCGTTGTGTCATCAGGGCCATCCGGCCATGGCCACCGCCGGACTCGGCGATGTGCTGGCCGGTTTGACCGGTGCACTGCTGGCGCAAGGCATGCACGGCTTCGATGCCGCGTGTCTGGCGGTCTGGCTGCACGCCAATGCCGGTCTGCAACAAGGAAAATTCGGCCGTGGGCTGGCGGCCAGTGATCTGATTCCAGCCATTCGTCAGTTGTTGGAGGAGCAAGCACCGTGTCTGAAGTAACCCTGTACCTGGCCGATGAACAGGCCATGAGCGACTTTGGCGCACGGATCGCCCGCGTGACCCAGGGCCATGGCCTGATTTTTCTCGAAGGCAACCTGGGGATGGGCAAAACCACGCTCTCACGGGGCATCATCCGCGGGTTGGGCCATGTTGGTGCGGTAAAAAGTCCGACCTTCACCTTGGTCGAACCCTACGAAATCGGCGACGTCCGCGCCTTCCACTTCGATCTGTATCGACTGGTTGATCCGGAGGAACTGGAGTTTCTCGGCATCCGCGACTACTTCGAAGACGACGCGATGTGCCTGATCGAATGGCCCGATAAAGGTGCAGGCTTTTTGCCAAAGCCTGACCTGACCATTACCATTAGCCCGCAAGACAGCGGGCGTTCGCTGAAAATTTTATCCCAGGGCTCGCGTGGCGAGGCCTGGTGTGCCGCTTTGGCATTGGAATCCAATTAAATGATGGGGTTAGGTATGCGCTTTCGCGCGTTGGTGGCTGCCGCTGGACTGTTGTTGATGGCAGTAACCGTCAACGCTGTGGCCGATTCGAAGGTCAACAGCGTGCGCCTGTGGCGGGCGCCGGACAACACGCGACTGGTCTTCGACCTGAGCGGCCCGGTGCAGCACAGCGTCTTCACCCTGACCTCACCGGACCGGCTGGTGATCGACATCAACGGCGCCACCCTCGGTGCGCCGCTGAATGTACAGACCGCGAACACGCCGATCACCGCGATGCGCTCGGCCCAGCGCACGCCGACCGACCTGCGCGTGGTCATCGATCTGAAGAAAGCCGTCACCCCGAAAAGCTTCTCGCTGGCGCCAAACGCGCAGTACGGCAACCGTCTGGTGGTCGATCTGTTCGACAACCCGGCCGACGCCGCACCGCCGCCGGCGCCAACGCCGCAGGTGGCCACCGTGCCAGCGGTGCCAGTAACCCCGACCGAGCCTGCGATCAAGTTGCCGCCAGCCCCGGCCGGCAAGCGCGACATTATTGTCGTGATCGACGCCGGCCATGGTGGCGAAGACCCGGGTGCATCCGGCTCGCGTGGCCAGCGTGAGAAAGACGTTGTACTGCAAATCGCCCGTGAACTGCAGCGTCAGGTCAACGGCATGAAAGGCTTCCGTGCCGAGTTGACCCGTACCGGCGACTATTTCATCCCGTTGCGCGGCCGTACCGAAATCGCCCGCAAGAAGGGCGCCGACCTGTTCGTCTCGATTCACGCCGACGCTGCCCCATCCGCCGCAGCCTTCGGCGCTTCGGTGTTTGCCCTGTCTGATCGCGGCGCTACTTCCGAAACTGCTCGTTGGCTGGCCGACAGTGAAAACCGTTCCGACTTGATCGGTGGTGCCGGCAACGTCAGCCTCGACGACAAGGACCGCATGCTCGCGGGCGTACTGCTCGACCTGTCGATGACCGCCTCGCTGACTTCCAGCCTCAACGTCGGCCAGAAAGTCCTGACCAACATCGGCCGCGTCACGCCGCTGCACAAACAGCGTGTGGAACAGGCCGGGTTCATGGTGCTGAAGTCGCCGGACATCCCGTCGATCCTGGTCGAAACCGGCTTCATCTCCAACGCTAACGAAGCAAACAAGCTCTCCGCCTCGAGCCATCAGCAAGCGCTGGCGCGTTCGATCAGCAGCGGCGTGCGTCAGTTCTTCCAGCAGAATCCGCCACCGGGCACCTACATCGCCTGGCTGCGTGATTCCGGCAAGATCGCCCAGGGCCCGCGTGATCACCGTGTTGGCCCGGGGGAAACGCTGGCGATGATCGGCGTGCGCTATCAGGTGTCGCCAGCCACGCTGCGCGCCGCCAACAACCTGAAAAGCGATGAGCTGAAAGTCGGTCAGCACTTGACCATTCCTGGCACCGAACTGGCGTCCAAAGAATGAACGAAGTGCTGAACGCTGCTGCTCGCATTGAACTGCTCAGCCCACGGCTGGCGAACCAGATTGCCGCTGGTGAGGTGGTCGAACGCCCGGCCTCGGTGATCAAGGAGCTGTTGGAAAACAGCCTCGATTCCGGCGCCAAACGCATTGATGTCGACGTCGAGCAGGGTGGCGTCAAGCTGCTGCGTGTACGTGACGATGGCAGCGGCATCTCTGCCGATGACCTGCCGTTGGCGCTGGCCCGACACGCCACCAGCAAGATTCGCAATCTGGAAGACCTTGAGCAGGTGATGAGTCTCGGGTTCCGTGGAGAGGCACTGGCGTCGATCAGCTCCGTGGCGCGCCTGACGCTGACCTCGCGTACTCGCGATGCCGATCAAGCCTGGCAGGTCGAAACCGAAGGCCGCGACATGGCGCCTCGGGTTCAGCCAGCGGCGCATCCGGTCGGCACCTCGGTGGAAGTGCGTGACCTGTTTTTCAACACCCCCGCGCGGCGCAAATTCCTCAAGACCGAAAAAACCGAATTCGATCACCTGCAAGAAGTGATCAAACGTCTGGCACTGGCGCGTTTCGACGTGGCATTCCATCTGCGCCACAACGGCAAGACCATCCTCAGCCTGCACGAGGCCCACGATGATGCGGCCCGCGCCCGCCGTGTGGCGGCAATCTGCGGCTCAGGTTTCCTTGAGCAGGCGCTGCCGATCGAGATCGAGCGCAATGGCCTGCATTTATGGGGCTGGGTTGGATTGCCGACGTTCAACCGCAGTCAGGCGGATTTGCAGTATTTCTTCGTGAATGGTCGTGCGGTGCGCGACAAACTGGTGGCCCACGCGGTGCGTCAGGCCTATCGCGACGTGCTGTTCAACGGTCGCCATCCGACGTTTGCATTGTTCTTCGAGGTTGATCCGGCGGCGGTCGACGTCAACGTGCACCCGACCAAACACGAAGTGCGCTTCCGTGACGGGCGCATGGTGCATGACTTCCTTTACGGCACCTTGCACCGCGCTTTGGGCGATGTGCGGCCGGAAGATCAGCTTGCCGGTTCCGTGACCACTGCCGTCGTGCGGCCAACGGGCATCGATGCCGGTGAGTTCGGCCCGCAAGGCGAAATGCGTCTGGCGGCCAACGCGCTGCTGGAGCAACCGCAGGCGCAGCCGGCGTTCAATACCGCCTCCGGTGCCAGTGCTGGCGGCGCCTATCAGTATCAGTACACACCGCGCCCGCAATCGGCGGTGCCGCCGGCTGCTGAGGCTCAGGCTGCGTATCGCGAGTTTTTCGCGCCGCTGCCTGAGGCAAACGCCAACGCACTGCCGGCTGGTCAGGAAGACATTCCGCCGCTCGGTTATGCCCTGGCGCAGTTGAAAGGCATCTATATTCTTTCCGAAAACGCTCAAGGGCTGGTGCTGGTGGACATGCACGCCGCTCATGAGCGGATCATGTACGAACGCCTGAAGATCGCCATGGCCAGCGAAGGCCTCAGCGGTCAGCCGTTGTTGGTGCCGGAATCCCTCGCCGTTAGCCAGCGCGAGGCTGATTGCGCTGAAGAACACGCGGCATGGTTCCAGCGCCTGGGCTTCGAATTGCAGCGTCTGGGCCCGGAAACCCTGGCAATCCGCCAGATTCCGGCGTTGTTGAAGCAAGCTGAAGCCAACCGTCTGGTCGGCGACGTACTGTCGGACCTGATGGAGTACGGCACCAGCGACCGGATTCAGGCGCACCTCAACGAACTGCTCGGCACCATGGCTTGTCACGGCGCGATTCGCGCCAACCGGCGCCTGGCCCTGCCGGAAATGAACGGCCTGCTGCGTGACATGGAAAACACCGAGCGCAGCGGTCAATGCAACCATGGCCGACCGACCTGGACCCAATTGGGTCTGGACGATCTGGACAAACTGTTCCTGCGCGGTCGTTGATGAGCCAGCTCCCTCCAGCGATTTTCCTGATGGGCCCGACCGCTGCGGGCAAGACCGATCTGGCCATCGAACTGACCAAGGTGCTGCCGTGCGAGTTGATCAGTGTCGATTCGGCGCTGGTCTATCGCGGCATGGACATCGGCACGGCCAAGCCTTCGAAAGAATTGCTGGCCGAATTTCCGCACCGTCTGATCGATATTCTTGATCCTGCCGAAGCCTATTCAGCTGCAGATTTCCGTCGCGATGCCCTGCAAGCCATGGCCGAGATCACCGCACGCGGAAAAATTCCGCTGCTGGTCGGTGGCACGATGCTCTATTACAAGGCTCTGGTCGAAGGCCTGGCAGACATGCCCGCCGCCGACCCCGAAGTCCGCGCGCAGATCGAAGAAGAGGCTGCACGCCTTGGCTGGCAAGCCTTGCACGACCAATTGGCGGTCATCGACCCGGTGTCAGCGGCGCGGATTCACCCGAACGATCCGCAGCGCCTGAGTCGCGCGCTGGAAGTTTATCGGGTCAGTGGTCAGAGCATGACCGAGTTGCGCTTGCAACAATCTGCGCAAAGTACTGAAGCAGCCGCTTCGGGACTGCAACAATTGCCCTATACTGTCGCGAACTTGGCCATTGCCCCGGCAAATCGTCAGGTATTGCACGAGCGCATTAAACAAAGATTCACAAATATGTTGGAACAGGGGTTCATCGACGAGGTCGTAGCCCTGCGTAAAAGAAGTGACCTGCATTCGGGGTTGCCGTCTATACGTGCGGTAGGCTACCGCCAAGTCTGGGACTACCTGGATGGCAAGCTGACATTGGCCGAAATGCAGGAGCGCGGCATCATCGCCACGCGCCAATTGGCCAAACGCCAGTTCACCTGGCTGCGCAGCTGGGAAGATATACACTGGCTGGACAGTCTTGATTGCGACAATCTGCCACGCGCCTTGAAATACCTTGGGACCATCTCCATATTGAGCTGAGTCCTTGCAATTGCCGTCTATCCTTGGGGGTGTGACGGCCAAAGCCATCTGAATTACCTATTTTTATTATTGAATCCTTAAAGGAGTGCGGCACATGTCAAAAGGGCATTCGCTACAAGACCCTTACTTGAATACTTTACGTAAAGAGAAAGTTGGGGTTTCCATCTACCTGGTCAACGGTATCAAACTGCAAGGCACGATCGAGTCGTTCGACCAGTTCGTGATCCTGCTGAAAAACACCGTGAGCCAGATGGTTTACAAACACGCTATCTCGACAGTAGTGCCGGTTCGTCCAATTCGTCTGCCTAGCGCAACCGAATCCGAAGCAGGTGACGCTGAGCCAGGTAACGCCTGATAGGAGTCTCCTTTGTTCTTTGAGCGCCACGGTGGTGGTGAACGAGTCATCCTCGTTCACTTGGATGGACAGGACCCTGAGGCGCGCGAAGATCCGCAGGAGTTTCAGGAATTGGCTAATTCGGCCGGCGCCGAGACCGTTGCGTTTTTTAACGTGCCGCGTCATCGGCCAACCGCCAAATACCTGATCGGCAGCGGCAAGGTCGAGGAACTGCGCGACCTGGTCAAGGCTGAAGAAGCCGATCTGGTGATTTTCAATCACATCCTCACGCCCAGTCAGGAACGTAACCTCGAACGTGTTTTCGAGTGTCGCGTGATCGACCGTACCGGCCTGATTCTCGATATTTTCGCCCAGCGCGCCCGTACCCATGAAGGCAAGCTCCAGGTTGAACTGGCCCAGCTTGACCACATGAGCACGCGGCTGGTTCGCGGCTGGACTCACCTTGAGCGTCAGGGTGGCGGTATCGGCATGCGCGGTCCGGGTGAAACCCAACTGGAAACCGACCGCCGTTTGCTGCGGGTCCGCCTGCGCCAGATCAAGGGCCGGCTGGAGAAGGTGCGCAGCCAGCGCGAGCAATCGCGACGCGGTCGCTCCCGTGCGGACATTCCTACCGTGTCTCTGGTGGGCTACACCAACGCCGGCAAGTCCACACTCTTCAACAACGTGACGAAATCCGACGTCTACGCGGCCGACCAATTGTTCGCCACGCTGGACCCGACCCTGCGTCGTCTGGAACTGGACGACCTGGGGCCGATTGTCCTGGCGGACACGGTGGGCTTCATTCGTCACCTGCCGCACAAGCTGGTCGAGGCATTTCGGTCTACCCTCGAAGAGTCGAGCAATTCCGATCTGCTGTTGCACGTGATCGATGCGGCCGAACCGGATCGCATGTTGCAGATCGAGCAGGTGATGGTGGTGCTGGGCGAGATTGGTGCCCAGGACTTGCCGATCCTCGAGGTCTATAACAAACTCGATTTGCTTGAAGGCGTTGAGCCACAAATCCAGCGCGACGAAAACGGCAAGCCCCAGCGGGTCTGGCTTTCGGCGCGTGACGGTAGTGGTCTGGAATTGCTTGAGCAAGCCATCGCCGAATTACTTGGCAGTGATTTGTTTATCGGTACCTTGCGCTTGCCGCAACGATTCGCCCGACTGCGTGCGCAGTTTTTCGAACTCGGTGCGGTGCAGAAAGAAGAGCATGACGAAGAAGGCATCAGTCTGCTGGCCGTTCGTTTGCCCCGTGTCGAGTTGAATCGACTGGTAAGCCGCGAAGGATTGCAGCCGATGGAATTCATCGAGCAACACACTTTGCAATAAAAGCCTGACAAAGCGGTTGTGCCGCAAAGGCAGGCATTCTGTAGCATTGGTCGGCGCGCCGTGGGTGCGTCTTTGCTTTATCAGATGGAGAGCGCTATGGCTTGGAATGAGCCGGGTGGCAACTCGAATAATCAGGATCCTTGGGGTGGCAAGCGCCGCAATAACGGCGACCGCAAGGGGCCACCGGATCTCGACGAGGCCTTCCGAAAGCTGCAGGAAAGCCTGAACGGGTTGTTCGGTGGTGGTAAGAAACGTGGTGATGACGGCGGTGGTTCGGGCAAGAGCAGTGGCGGCTTCGGCGGTCTGCTCGGCATCGGCCTCGTTGTGCTGGCGGCTGTCTGGCTGTACAGCGCGGTCTATGTGGTGGACGAGCAGGAGCAGGCCGTGGTGCTGCGTTTCGGCAAGTACTACGAGACTGTCGGCCCGGGCCTGAACATCTACTTCCCGCCGATCGACAAGAAGTACATGGAAAACGTCACGCGTGAGCGTGCCTACACCAAGCAGGGCCAGATGCTGACCGAAGACGAGAATATCGTCGAAGTGCCGCTGACCGTGCAGTACAAGATCAGCAATCTGCAGGACTTCGTGCTGAACGTTGATCAGCCGGAAATCAGCCTGCAGCACGCGACCGACAGCGCCCTGCGCCACGTGGTGGGTTCGACCGCCATGGACCAGGTGCTGACCGAAGGTCGTGAACTGATGGCCAGCGAAATCAAGGAGCGTCTGCAACGCTTCCTCGATACCTATCGCACCGGTATCACCGTCACTCAGGTCAACGTACAGAGCGCAGCGGCACCGCGTGAAGTGCAGGAAGCCTTTGACGACGTGATCCGCGCCCGTGAAGACGAGCAGCGTTCGCGCAACCAGGCTGAAACCTACGCCAACGGCGTCGTGCCGGAAGCCCGTGGTCAGGCCCAGCGCATACTCGAAGATGCTAACGGTTACCGTGACGAAACGGTCTCGCGCGCCAAGGGTGAAGCAGATCGCTTTACCAAACTGGTTGCCGAGTACCGCAAGGCACCTGAGGTTACCCGCCAGCGTCTGTACCTGGACACCATGCAGGAAGTCTTCAGCAACACCAGCAAGGTACTCGTGACCGGCAACAAAAACGGCCAGAGCAACCTGCTTTACCTGCCGTTGGACAAAATGATTCAGAACAGTTCAGGCAGCAATGCACCGGTCACCGGTTCGGCTGCCGCCAGCAACAACACGGACGTCACGCCGCATGTCACTGACCTGCCGCAGTCGCGCACAAGGGAGACCCGCTGATGAGCAATAAATCGCTGATCGCCCTGATCGTTGGCGTCGTTGTCGTGCTGGTGGGCTGGAACTGCTTCTACATCGTCGCTCAGACCGAGCGTGCGGTGCTGCTGCAATTCGGTCGTGTGGTTCAGGCCGATGTTCAGCCGGGTCTGCATGTGAAAGTGCCTTACGTTAACCAGGTGCGTAAATTCGACGCACGTCTGATGACGCTCGATGCACCGACGCAGCGCTTCCTGACCCTGGAAAAGAAAGCCGTGATGGTCGATGCCTACGCCAAGTGGCGAGTGAAAGATGCCGAGCGCTTCTACACCGCGACTTCCGGTCTGAAGCAAATCGCCGACGAGCGTCTGTCCCGTCGTCTGGAATCCGGTCTGCGTGACCAGTTCGGTAAGCGCACCCTGCACGAAGTGGTGTCGGGTGAGCGTGACGCACTGATGGCTGACATCACTGCTTCGCTGAACAAGATGGCGGAAAAAGAGCTGGGTATCGAAGTGGTCGATGTCCGGGTCAAGACCATCGACCTGCCGAAAGAAGTGAACCGCAGCGTGTTCGAACGTATGAGCACCGAGCGTGAGCGTGAAGCTCGCGAGCACCGCGCCAAGGGTAACGAGCTGGCGGAAGGCATACGTGCTGACGCCGATCGTCAACGCCGCGTGCTGCTGGCTGAAGCCTATCGTGAATCCGAAGAGGTTCGCGGTGACGGTGATGCCCAGGCCGCTGCGATCTACTCCAAGGCCTACGGTCAGGATCAGGAGTTCTACAGTTTCTACCGTAGCCTGCGCGCCTACCGTGAAAGCTTCGCGAACAAATCCGACGTATTGGTCCTCGACCCAAGCAGCGACTTTTTCCATTACCTGGAAAAGGCCAAGCCTTGATACGCCGTTGACCTGAATCATTCCGCCCGGCGGCTAAAACCTCGGGCGGGGTGATCCTTTGGGAAAACGTGTGTATGATGCGGCAGCCGGGAAATTCCCGGCTTTTTTGCGTCTGCACGTTTGATTGCTGTTTTTTGTTGCAGGCATCGGGTTGAATGGCCCGAGAGTATTTCGAGGAAAGTGATGGGCGAAGCCGGTAACAGGCCTTTCGCCGCGTCGTTCATGCGCGTGCGTTTTGAACGGATCGGTCATTTTCTGCTTCACTCAAGGCTCGCCCGCAGGCTGGCCGCCCGGATCAAAGGGGAATGGCGTAATGGCAACGGTAGACCGCTGGCTGCTGCCAGATGGCATCGAAGAAGTACTGCCACCGGAGGCGGCGCGCATTGAAGTCGCGCGTCGTCAGGTGTTGGATCTGTTCCAGAGCTGGGGTTACGAGTTTGTCGTGACTCCCCATATCGAGTACCTGGAATCCCTGCTGACCGGCGCGGGCCAGGACCTGGATCTGCGTACCTTCAAGGTCATCGACCCGCAATCGGGCCGGCAGATGGGTTTCCGTGCCGACATCACGCCGCAAGTGGCGCGCATCGATGCGCACACCCTGCGGCGCGAAGGTCCGAGCCGTCTGTGCTACGCCGGCAGCGTGCTGCATGCCCAGCCGCGTGCATTGTCGTCCTCGCGCAGCCCGATCCAGTTGGGCGCCGAGTTGTACGGCGACGCCAGCCCGAGCAGCGACGTTGAAGTGATCAGCCTGATGCTGGCCATGCTGCAACTGGCCGACGTGCCGGATGTGCACATGGATCTTGGTCATGTCGGCATCTACCGTGGTCTGGCGCGTGCCGCCGGTCTGTCGGGTGAAGTCGAGCAGCAGTTGTTCGACGCGCTGCAACGCAAAGCCATCGACGAGGTCATTACCTTGACCGAAGGCTTGCCCGCCGACCTGTCCGGCATGCTGCGAGCGCTGGTTGATCTGTGCGGCGGCCGTGAAGTGCTGAGCGCTGCCCGTGAGCGCCTGGCCAATGCGCCGGCGCCGGTTCTGGCGGCACTGGAAGATTTGCTGGCGATCGCCGAGCGTCTGTCGGCGCGCTTCCCGGAGCTGCCGTTGTACTTCGATCTGGGCGAGCTGCGTGGCTACCACTACCACACCGGTGTGGTGTTTGCGGTGTTCGTGCCGGGCGTTGGTCAGTCCATTGCTCAGGGCGGTCGTTACGACGACATCGGCGCTGATTTTGGCCGCGCCCGTCCGGCAACTGGCTTTTCCACCGATTTGAAAACCCTGGTGACCCTGGGGCGTGCTGAGATCGAGCTACCGTCTGGCGGTATCTGGATGCCTGACAGTACGGATGCGGCACTCTGGCAGCAGGTTTGCCAGTTGCGCAGTGAGGGTCAGCGTGTCGTTCAGGCGTTGCCTGGACAACCTTTGGCCGCCGCCCGTGATGCGGACTGCGACCGGCAATTGATTCAGCAGAACGGGCTTTGGCAAGTATCGCCACTGGCTTCTTGAGTTTTCCTGCCGGCCATCGCCGGCACCAAGTTTGCGCGAATGAGGACAAGTGTTATGGGTAAGAATGTCGTAGTCCTGGGCACCCAATGGGGTGATGAGGGCAAAGGCAAGATCGTTGATCTGCTGACCGAACATGCTGCCGCCGTAGTGCGCTACCAAGGTGGCCACAACGCTGGCCACACACTGGTGATCGACGGCGAAAAAACCGTCCTGCACCTGATTCCGTCGGGCGTGCTGCGCGAAGGCGTGCAGTGCCTGATCGGCAACGGCGTGGTGGTTGCACCTGACGCCCTGCTGCGCGAGATCACCAAGCTGGAAGAGAAAGGCGTACCGGTGCGCGAGCGTCTGCGTATCAGCCCGTCTTGCCCGCTGATCCTGTCCTTCCACGTGGCGCTGGACCAAGCCCGTGAAAAGGCCCGTGGCGAGCTGAAGATCGGTACCACCGGTCGCGGCATCGGCCCGGCGTACGAAGACAAGGTTGCGCGTCGTGGCCTGCGTGTTGGCGACCTGCTGAACATGCCGCGCTTCGAAGACAAGCTGCGTGAACTTGTGGATTACCACAACTTCATGCTGGTCGGTTACTACAAAGAGCCGGCCATCGAGTTCGAAAAGACCCTGGCCGAGTGCAAGGAATACGCCGAGCTGCTGAAGCCGCTGATGCTCGACGTCACTGCCGAGCTGCACGACCTGCGTCGCGCCGGCAAAGACATCATGTTCGAAGGCGCCCAGGGTTCGTTGCTCGACATCGACCACGGTACCTACCCGTACGTGACCAGCTCCAACACCACCGCCGGTGGCGTGGCCACCGGTTCCGGCGTTGGCCCGATGTTCCTGGACTACATCCTGGGCATCACCAAGGCTTACACCACTCGCGTCGGTTCGGGTCCATTCCCGACTGAGCTGTTCGACGACGTCGGCGCGCATCTGGCCAAACAAGGTCACGAGTTCGGTGCGACCACCGGCCGTGCCCGTCGTTGCGGCTGGTTCGACGCCGTTATCCTGCGTCGCGCTATCGATGTGAACAGCATCTCGGGCATCTGCCTGACCAAGCTGGACGTCCTCGACGGTCTGGAAACCATCAACATCTGCGTCGGCTACAAAGATGCGGACGGCAATGCTGTTGCCCCGACCGACGCTGACAGCTACGTGGGCCTGCAGCCTGTGTACGAAGAAGTGCCGGGCTGGACCGAATCGACCGTGGGTGCGAAAACCCTGGAAGAGCTGCCAGCTAACGCTCGTGCCTACATCAAACGCGTTGAAGAGTTGATCGGCGCGCCGATCGACATTATTTCGACGGGCCCGGATCGCAACGAAACCATCGTTCTGCGTCATCCGTTTGCTTGATAAGTCGTTGATGTAAAAACACAAAGGCCCCTTCATCGGGGCCTTTGTCGTTTATGCCTGTTGGACGGCATGACCTTTGCTGTGAATCTGTCTACAAGAGTGCCATCAAATTAATGGCGTCAGAAGTAGAGGGATTCACAGTGTCGGCCGTTCTCTCACTGTTACAAAGCCGTTTGTTGCGGCCCGTGTTCGTTACCCTTGGTATCGCCCTTTTGGTGCAGGTGTTGGTGGCCGTTGCCCTGACGCGGAGCACCGTCACCGCGCTGGAAGCTGATTTGGCGGTGCGCCTCGGCGCCGACAGCCAGAAACTCTCCGGCGAACTTGAGCAGGCGGGACGTGAAGTCACGTCGAGCCTCGATGCGTTGTCTGCCAGCACTCGTCAGCGCCTGACTGCCGGTCTGTCTTCGCGGCTGAAAGACGAGCAGGCGCAGTTGCGGGCGACGCTGGAAAAGGATCTGAAGGATTCGGCCAATGACATGGCGCAGTTGCTCGCCTCCGTTGCGCCGCGCGCCATGTGGGACAGCGACGTGCCGACCCTTTCCGAGTTCGCCCGCCGGGCCCAGCGCAACCCCAATGTGCTGTTCGTGGTCTACGACGACGCCACTGGCCAGCACCTGACCCGTTATCTCAACCGCGAAAACCCGATCAACAAGGCCTTGCTGGAAAAAGGCCAGGGCGAGCGTGCGCTGGATAAAGTGCTGGATGCGGCCAAGAACGATCCGTCGGTTTATTACCTTGAAGCCTCGATCAATCCAAACGGCGTGGAAATCGGCAAGGTGCTGATGGGTGTGTCCACAGCCTCGGTGGAAACCGATCTGGCGGCACTGGACAAGCGCTTCTCGGCGTTGATCGCCAGCAGTGATCAGTTGGTCGGCGACAGTCTCAAGGGCGCCGCAGCGGACAGCGCCAAAGCCATGCAGTCGCGCCTGCAATCAGCGCAGTCCACCGCAACCGAGATGAAATCCAATACCGCCAATACCGTTCGGGAAGCAGCAGCAACCTTGCGCTGGCGCATAGGCCTGGGCCTGGCGCTGGTCGGTTGTGGAGTGCTGTTGTTGCTGGCGGTAGTGTTGGGCCATCGCGTGGTCAATCGCCTGAAGATGCTCAACGCAGCGATGGATGACCTGGCGGCGGGCGAGGGCGATCTGACCAAGCGTGTGCAGATCAACAGCAAAGACGAAATCGGCGACATGGCCTCGGCGGTCAATCGCTTTGTGGATAAGTTGCAGCCGATCGTGCGTGAGGCGGGCGATGTCGCGCAGCGTACCGGCGTCGAGATTGGCGCGATGACCCTGCGCAATGCCGGGGCGGATGCGGCGGCCGGCATGCAGCGTGATGAGGTGGCGGAAAGCCTGCGAGCGCTGTCGCAAATGGCTGATGAGGCGCAGTCGGAAAGCCATGCAATGCAAGCGGCGTTGAAGCAGGTGGTGGATATTCGTCAGGCCACCGACGAAAACACCCGCACCTCCGCCAAAGTCGGCAGCCTGATCGAGGCGCTGGCGGGGCAGGTCGATACCGGGGCGAAAGTCATCGAGCGGCTGGCGCAGCAGAGCGAACAGATTGAAGTGGTGCTGACGGTGATTCACGGGATTGCCGAGCAGACCAATCTGCTGGCGTTGAACGCTGCGATTGAAGCGGCGCGTGCTGGCGAGACTGGGCGTGGTTTTGCCGTTGTTGCCGACGAAGTGCGTGCGTTGGCGAGCAAGACACAAAGCTCTACCGGCGATATTCAGGCGCACATCGTCGCGTTGCAGCAGGGCGCGCGTGAGGCGGTCGAGGCGATCGGCCAGGCCGGGCGTCAGGCCAGCGAAGGGTTGCTGGTGTTGCGCGACAGCGCGCGCTTGCAGCAGTCAGTGCAGGCGTCGGTCGAGCAAGTGCATGCGGCGATAGGTCTGGCCACCCAGGCAGCGGCACATCAGGCGCAAGGTGCGCAGGCTGTGCGCGGGCGCGTCGAGACGATTCATGCACAAGCCGAGAAAGCGGCGCAGGCGGTGGTGGAAACCACGGCAAGTGGCAAGGTGCTGGATGGCTTGGCGGCGCAGCTTAAGGCCAGCCTGGGGCAGTTCAGGGCTTGAGTTTGTCCGGGCTGGCCTCTTCGCGAGCAGGCTCGCACCCACATTGGAATGCGTTTCTCTGTGGGAGCGAGCCTGCTCGCGAAAGCGGTATCAGCGGCTCAGATACATCCGCGTCGTCAGTAAATAAACCGGCAATCCCGATACCAAAATCAACAACGCCGCATAAGGCGCCGCCGCAGCAAACTCGACATTCGCGGTATGCGCCCAAACCTCAGTCGCCAACGTGTTCAGCCCGGTCGGACTCAGCAGCAGCGTCGCCGTCAATTCCTTCATCGCATCCAGAAACACCAGTGCAAACGCCGCGCCCAATGCCGGGAAGATAATCGGCAGCGTCACCCGGCAAAACGCCGTAAACGATGAAGCGCCCAGCGTGCGCGCAGCCTCTTCGAGCTGCGGCGCAGCCTTGTTCAGCGCAGTACGAATCGGCGCCTGCGCCAGCGGCAAAAACAACAATGCATAAGCGATCAGCAGCAAGCCTGAAGTCTGGTACAGCGCCGGCACGTAATGCAGCGCGAAATACACCAGCGTCAACGCGATGACCAGACCCGGAAGCGCATGCAGCAGATACGGCAAGCGCTCGGCCCAGATCGCCAGTTGCCCTTTGTAACGCACCACCAGCAAACCCACCGGCACCGCCAGTACCAGACATAACGCCGCGCCGCCGAGCGACAGCGCCAGCGAGGACAGCAGTGCTTCGGTAATCGCTGCCACGGGGAATGCCGCCGAAGAACCCACCGCCAGCCAATACGCCAACATTCCCAGCGGAATCCCGCTGCCGACAATCGCCAGCAGCAGGCAATACAACTGACCGACCGCTGCCCAAGGCCCGAGTCGAACCTGCTCAGCCTGTCGCGCAGCACCTTGGCCGGTGCGCACATGCCGGCCTTTGCCGCGCACGCGCAGTTCCAGCCACAGCAGCACCAGACACAGGGCCAGCAATACGGCCGACAGCATCGCCGCGTTGGCGTTACTGAATTCCAGCTCGAATTGCTGATAGATCGCGGTGGTGAAGGTTTGCAGGCCGATGATCGACAGCGCGCCGAACTCCACCAGCATGTGCAAAGCAATTAGCAGCGAACCGGCCAGCAACGATGGCCAGAGCAGCGGCAAGGTGACGCGGAAGAACACGCCCCAGCGATTCTGTCCAAGGGTTCGCGCGGACTCTTCAAGGGAGGGATCGAGATTGCGCAGGGTTGCCGCTACCGGCAGAAAGATCAGCGGGTATTTCGACAGGCTCATCACCAGAATCGCCCCGCCAAGCCCTTCGAACTGCGCGCTCAAAGAGACCCAGGTGAAGCTGCTGACAAACGCCGGCACCGCGAACGGCAGGCACAGAATCACCCCCCACAGGCGTCGTCCCGGCAGATTGCTGCGCTCCAGCAGCCAGGCCAGCGACAGACCGATCACGCCGCACGCGAGGGTCACGCCAACCATCAATGCCAAGGTGTTGCGCAGCAGGCCGAACACATACGGGCGCCACAGCAAGTGCAGCGCCTCGGCCCAACCGGCCTGCCAGGCTTTGAGCCCGACATAGGCCAGCGGCAAAAGGCTCAGCACCACCAGCAGCAACACCGGCAGCACCAGCCAGATCGAAGGCCGCTTGCGTTTTGGCACGTAACCCCCGCGCGCGGCGGGGGCGGATAACGATGCGGCCATCAGTTCAAGCCAACTTCACGTTCCAGCTCCAGCGCTTCTTCGGCATTGCCCAGATCGGCTGGCGTTACGTTCGGCGCTTCCAGTTCGCTGAACGGCTTGAGTCCGCGATCCGATTCCATGCCTTTATGCAGCGGATACTCGGCGGTGGTCTGAGTGATCACGCGCTGGCCTTCTTCGCTGGCCATGTAGGCGAGGAATTGCTGGGCTTCTTTTGGATGCTTGCTGGATTTCAGCACGGCAGCGCTGGACACAGTGATCAGGCCGCCGACGTCACCACCCGTGAAGTAATGCAGTTTCGAGTCGAGTTTGCCTTTCTCGCGCTGCAGGGCGAACCAGTAATAGTTGTTCACCAGTACGGTGGCGACTTCGCCGTTTTCCACCGCTTTGAGGGCAACCATATTGTTGCTGTAGGTCTTGCCGAAGGCGCGCAGACCGGTTAGCCATTCTTCAGCAGCATCGCGACCGTGCATCTTGATGATCGCTACGGCTTGTTCCTGGAAGGCGCCGCTGGTCGGTACGAAGCCGACTTTGCCCTGCCACTGCGGATCGGAGAACTCCATCACCGATTTCGGCAGGTCTTTTTCGTCGACCAGTTTCGGGTTGTAGGCGACGACGCGAACGCGTGCAGTCACGCCGATCCAGGTGCCGTTACCGGCCACGTATTTTTCCGGAAGCACGGCCAACGTGGCGTCATCGGTCTTGGCCAGCAGGCCGAGTTCGCCGAGATTGTTCAGTGGCGGCGATTCTTCGGTGTAGATCACGTCGGCGGGAGAGCGGTCGCCTTCTTCGATGACCTGGCTGGCGAGCTGATTGCTGCTGCCCTTGCGCACATTGACGTGAATGCCGGTCTTGGCTTCGAAGGCTTTGGCGATCGCGTCGCCGACTTCCTTGTGCTGGCCGTTGTAGAGGGTCAGGGAAACCGCATCGGCAGCCTGGGTGAGGGGAGTGGCGAGCGCCAGGCCGAGGAAGGTGAAGGTCAAGCCTCGGCGCAGGGTATTTCGAAACGTCATTCGCAGGGTTCCTCACTGTCGCATTGCAAAAACTTGCAACAATGATAAACGATATTGTTTCTCAAGTGCGCCTTGCGGTGGGGCTGGCGTTTTGATAGGCGGGGTGGTGATAAAATTCTGGAAGCCAGAAACGCAAAAACCCGCTTTCGCGGGTTTTTGTGAAACTCAACGTCGTAACCTTGAGTTTGAATTGGTGCCCAGAAGAAGACTCGAACTTCCACGACCGTAAGGTCACCAGCACCTGAAGCTGGCGTGTCTACCAATTTCACCATCTGGGCAATCATCGCGAGCGTTGCCGCTGTTGATGTGGCGCACTATACGGAGCGCCTTTTGATCTGTAAACCCCTGATTTAATTTTAATAAATCAGTTTTAAGAAAACCCGGGCTTAGAATGCAAAAAACCCGCTTTCGCGGGTTTTGTGTGAGTCTTGAAACTGATCTAGTCTCAAACTCGAAATTGGTGCCCAGAAGAAGACTCGAACTTCCACGACCGTAAGGTCACCAGCACCTGAAGCTGGCGTGTCTACCAATTTCACCATCTGGGCAGTATCGGTAACGCTTGTGCGTCGTCGATGGCGCGCACTATACGGAGCGTCTTTTTAACTGTAAACCCCTGTCAGCAAAAAATATGGTTTTTTTTACCAGCGGTGTTCAAAACGACTCCTCAGCGTCGATACAGGGCCTCTGTTGGGCCTTATAGAGTCGGAAATTTCCCGTTTCATGGCGCCTATGCCAAACTAACCCGCATATAGACAAGGTGAAAACTCTCTAATGGCCGATTGGCAGTCCCTCGATCCCGAGGCCGCTCGTGAAGCGGAAAAATATGAAAACCCTATTCCTAGCCGCGAACTGATCCTGGCGCATCTCGCCGATCGGGGTTCGCCTGCTGCCCGCGAGCAACTGGTCGAAGAGTTTGGTCTGACCACAGAAGACCAGATCGAAGCTCTGCGCCGCCGCCTTCGCGCCATGGAACGCGACGCACAACTGATCTACACCCGTCGCGGTACGTACGCGCCGGTCGACAAGCTCGACCTGATCCTTGGCCGCATCAGTGGTCACCGTGACGGGTTCGGCTTCCTGGTGCCGGACGACGGCAGCGACGACCTGTTCATGAGCCCGGCGCAAATGCGTCTGGTATTCGACGGCGACCGTGCGCTGGCCCGTGTTTCCGGCCTCGACCGTCGCGGTCGCCGCGAAGGCGTGATCGTTGAAGTGGTTTCGCGTGCTCACGAAACCATCGTCGGTCGCTACTTCGAAGAGGGCGGCATCGGTTTCGTCGTTGCCGACAATCCGAAGATCCAGCAAGAAGTGCTGGTGACGCCGGGCCGCAACGCCAACGCGCAGATCGGTCAGTTCGTCGAGGTGAAAATCACCCACTGGCCGACGCCGCGCTTCCAGCCGCAAGGCGATGTGGTCGAAGTGGTCGGCAACTACATGGCGCCGGGCATGGAAATCGACGTTGCCCTGCGCACCTACGATATCCCGCACGTCTGGCCTGAAGCGGTTCTGAAAGAAGCCGCCAAGCTGAAGCCGGAAGTCGAAGAAAAAGACAAAGAGAAGCGCGTCGACCTGCGCCATCTGCCGTTCGTCACCATCGATGGCGAAGATGCCCGCGACTTCGACGACGCTGTTTATTGCGAAGCCAAACCGGGCAAGCTGCGCCTGTTCTCCGGCGGCTGGAAGTTGTACGTGGCGATTGCCGACGTTTCCAGTTACGTGAAGATCGGCTCGGCGCTGGATAACGAAGCGCAAGTGCGCGGCAATTCGGTGTACTTCCCCGAGCGCGTCGTGCCGATGTTGCCTGAGCAGTTGTCCAACGGCCTGTGCTCGCTGAATCCGCACGTCGATCGTCTGGCCATGGTTTGCGAGATGACCATCTCCAAGTCCGGCGAAATGACCGACTACTGCTTCTATGAAGCGGTGATCCATTCCCACGCTCGTCTGACTTACAACAAAGTCAGCGCGATGCTGGAAACGCCGAAAATCACCGAAGCGCGTCAGCTTCGCGGTGAGTACAACGACGTTCTGCCGCACCTCAAACAGCTTTATGCGCTGTACAAGGTACTGCTGGCTGCTCGTCACGTACGTGGCGCGATCGATTTCGAAACGCAGGAAACCCGAATCATCTTCGGTACCGAGCGCAAGATTGCCGAAATCCGTCCGACCACCCGCAACGACGCGCACAAGCTGATCGAAGAATGCATGCTGGCGGCCAACGTGGCCACCGCCGAATTCCTCAAGAAGCACGAAATTCCTGCGCTGTACCGCGTCCACGATGGCCCGCCACCGGAGCGTCTGGAAAAATTGCGTGCGTTCCTTGGCGAGCTCGGTCTGTCCCTGCACAAAGGCAAGGACGGCCCGTCGCCGAAGGACTATCAGGCCTTGCTGGCGAGCATCAAGGACCGTCCGGATTTCCACCTGATCCAGACTGTGATGCTGCGTTCGCTGAGCCAGGCGGTGTACAGCGCTGACAATCAGGGCCACTTTGGCCTGAATTACGAAGCCTATACCCACTTCACTTCGCCGATCCGTCGTTATCCGGACCTGCTGACGCACCGCGCGATCCGCAGCGTGATCCATTCGAAACAGGACACCCCGCACGTTCGTCGTGCCGGTGCGATGACCATTCCGAAGGCGCGCATTTACCCGTACGACGAAGCGGCACTGGAGCAACTCGGCGAGCAATGCTCGATGAGCGAGCGCCGTGCTGACGAAGCGACCCGCGACGTAGTGAACTGGCTCAAGTGCGAGTTCATGAAGGATCGCGTAGGCGAATCGTTCCCGGGCGTGATCACCGCAGTGACCGGTTTTGGTCTGTTCGTCGAACTGACCGATATCTACGTCGAAGGCCTGGTGCACGTCACCGCGCTGCCGGGCGATTACTACCACTTCGATCCTGTGCATCACCGTCTGGCGGGCGAGCGCACCGGTCGCAGCTTCCGCCTCGGCGATACCGTTGAAGTACGCGTGATGCGCGTTGACCTCGACGAACGCAAGATCGACTTCGAGATGGCCGAAAAAACCATCAGCGCGCCGATCGGTCGCAAAAAACGTGGCGCCGAAACCGCTGCGCCTGCTGCCAAGGCTTCGGAAGAAAAGGCTCCGGCAAAAACCGCCAGCCGTCGTCCGGTCAAGGAAAAGGCTGCCGAAGCCTATCGCCCTAGCGATGCCGTGGCGAAGAACGCCGAGCTGCGCAAAAGCCGTGAAATGAAGAAAGCGCTGCTTTCCGATGCCAAAAACGGTGGTAAAGCGGCGTCCGGGGGAAAGACCGGACGGTCGGCGCCTGAAAAGGCCTCCGGCGGCAAGCCAGCCAAACCGAGCAAACACCGTAAAGGCCCGCCAAAAGCGGGTTCTGCTCCAGCCAAAAGTGGCGGGGCACGTAAACCGAAGGCGAAGTCATGAGTCAGTTGGAAAAAATCTACGGCGTTCACGCGGTAGAAGCGTTGCTGCGTCACCACCCGAAACGCGTCAAGCAGATCTGGCTGGCGGAAAGCCGCAACGATCCGCGCGTGCAGACCCTGGTTGAACTGGCTAATGAAAATCGCGTTCAGGTAGGTCAGGCCGAGCGTCGCGAAATGGACGCTTGGGTTGAAGGCGTGCATCAGGGCGTGGTCGCGGAAGTCAGCCCGAGCCAGGTCTGGGGCGAAGCCATGCTCGACGAGCTGCTCGATCGCACTGAAGGCGCGCCGCTGTTGTTGGTGCTCGACGGTGTGACCGACCCGCACAACCTCGGCGCTTGCCTGCGCTCGGCCGATGCGGCCGGTGCGCTGGCGGTGATCGTGCCGAAAGACAAATCGGCAACTTTGACGCCGGTCGTGCGTAAAGTCGCTTGCGGCGCGGCGGAAGTGATTCCGCTGGTGGCGGTGACCAACCTCGCCCGTACCCTGGAAAAACTTCAGCAGCGCGGTCTGTGGATCGTCGGCACGGCAGGTGAGGCCGAGGTCAGCATTTATGACCAGGATCTGACCGGGCCGACCATCCTGATCATGGGCGCTGAAGGCAAAGGCATGCGTCGCCTGACTCGCGAACACTGCGATTATCTGGTGAAGCTGCCGATGGCCGGTAGCGTCAGCAGTCTCAACGTCTCCGTAGCCACTGGCGTTTGCCTGTTTGAAGCACAGCGTCAGCGCGGCGCTAAAGCCAAGGCTGCCGCGAAGAAGTAGTCTTGAGCTGAAAGCGGTTCAAATGTGGGAGCGAGCCTGCTCGCGAAAGGGGTGTGTCAGACGACATTAATGTTGCCTGATGTATCGCATTCGCGAGCAGGCTCGCTCCCACAGTGTTTTGTGGTGTGGCATAAATGGGTGGTTGTTCAAATAATCACCAATTGCCTTGCACCTCTTCTGTCCCTTCTCTACAATTGCGCCCCTTGCTGTGACGGCAGGCACGCATGTGCCCCGCGCCAGCAAGTCCATAAGTGTCATTCACTCCTTGTCTGACCGTTTTTGAGCGGCAGGCTACAACCCGTAAGGAGCATTCATGCGTCATTACGAAATCATCTTTCTGGTCCACCCGGATCAGAGCGAGCAAGTCGGCGGCATGGTTGAGCGTTACACCAAGCTGATCGAAGAAGACGGCGGCAAAATCCACCGTCTGGAAGATTGGGGCCGTCGTCAACTGGCCTACGCAATCAACAATGTTCACAAGGCTCACTACGTGATGCTGAACGTTGAGTGCACTGGCAAGGCCCTGGCCGAGCTGGAAGACAACTTCCGCTACAACGATGCAGTGATCCGTAACCTGGTCATCCGTCGCGACGAAGCCGTAACTGGCCAGTCCGAGATGCTCAAGGCTGAAGAAAACCGCAGTGAGCGCCGTGAGCGTCGCGATCGTCCTGAGCACGAAGGCGTTGAAAGCGCTGAAGGCGAAGAGAACGACAGCGATAACGCTGACGAGTAATCCACGGACCTTATTAAGGAGCCTATCAAATGGCACGTTTCTTCCGTCGTCGTAAATTCTGCCGTTTCACCGCTGAAGACGTGAAAGAGATCGATTACAAAGATCTCAACACTCTGAAAGCCTACGTATCCGAGACCGGCAAAATCGTTCCAAGCCGCATCACCGGTACCAAAGCTCGTTATCAGCGTCAGCTGGCCACCGCTATCAAGCGCGCCCGCTTCCTGGCCCTGCTGGCCTACACCGACAGCCACGGCCGCTGAGACCGGGCAGTCGACAAGTAGCAAAGGATTGAATGCATGCGTGCCTTAGCTGAGTTCATCATGCGAGGCCGTATGCAGGCCACTCTCGTGGTGGCCGGATGTGCAACATTGCCGTTGTTGTATTGGTTGGGCGCTGCCGCGGGGAGCCTTGTGCTGCTGCGGCGCGGACTGACGGACGCCCTGGGTGTTCTGTCTCTGGGGCTGCTGCCGGCATTGATCTGGTGGCTGTATGCCGATGACCCACGGGCACTTCTGGTGCTGCTGGGGTCTTCGGGACTTGCGTTGGTTTTGCGCGCAAGTGAGTCCTGGGTCCGCACGCTGCTGGTCAGCGTAGTGATTGGAGTGGTGTTTTCAGTGGTGCTCGGGGCCGCGTTTGCGGCCCAGATCGAGATGCTCGCGCAGGCCTTGATAAAGGTCATGCCGGCGCTTCTTGGTGAGACTTACAAGCAATTGTCGGTCGATGAGCAAGCGCGTTTCGCGTCCCTGATTGCACCGGTCCTGACCGGACTGATTGCGGCTTTGTTGCAAATCGTCAGCGTGCTGAGCCTGATTGTCGGGCGGCATTGGCAGGCGTTGTTGTACAACCCGGGTGGTTTTGGTCGCGAGTTTCGCGCCATCCGGATCCCGCTGGGGCCGGCGATGTTACTGCTGGCGTTGATGCTTCTGGGCCCGAATCTCGGTGCACAGATGGCCATGTTGACGCCGTTGTGCAGTGTACCGCTGGTGTTCGCCGGACTCGCCCTGATTCACGGGCTGGTCGGGCAGAAGCGACTGGCCGGTTTCTGGCTGGTGGGGTTGTACGTCACGCTGCTGTTGTTCATGCAGCTGATCTATCCGTTGCTCGTGGTCCTGGCCATTGTCGACAGCCTGATTGATTTTCGCGGTCGTCACGTGTCGAAAGACACCGATAACGCGAACGGTGAAGGTTAAAAGTTAAGAGGATTTCCACATGCAACTGATCCTTCTGGAAAAAATCGCCAACCTGGGCAACCTGGGCGACAAAGTAAACGTTAAGGCCGGTTACGGCCGTAACTACCTGCTGCCTTTCGGCAAGGCTACCGCTGCGACCGCTGCCAACCTGGCTGCGTTCGAAGAGCGTCGTGCCGAGCTGGAAAAAGCTGCCGCAGACCGTAAAGCATCGGCTGAAAGCCGTGCTGCCCAACTGGCCGAGCTGGAAGTGACCATCACTGCCACCGCTGGCGACGAAGGCAAGCTGTTCGGTTCGATCGGTACTCACGACATCGCTGACGCACTGACCGCCTCCGGCGTTGAAGTTGCGAAAAGCGAAGTTCGTCTGCCGAACGGCACCATCCGCAACGTGGGTGAATTCGACGTGGCTGTGCACCTGCACGCCGAAGTTGAAGCCACCGTACGCGTTGTCGTGGTAGCAGCTTAAGCAACACTGATCGGCTGGCGGCTTGTCCGTCAGACGGTTAACATCGGGCACGATCCTGTTTACAGGTCGTGCCCTTTGTCTTTCTGAACTCCCCGTTTTTCCAAACAACACAAGTGGCCATGAACGATATCTCCGCTCCCGAGCAATACGATCTGCAAACCGCTGCCCTGAAGGTGCCGCCGCATTCCATCGAAGCCGAACAGGCTGTACTCGGTGGTCTGATGCTGGACAACAACGCCTGGGAGCGCGTGCTCGATCAAGTCTCCGACGGCGATTTCTATCGACATGACCACCGTCTGATCTTCCGTGCGATCGCCAAGCTGGCCGATCAGAACATGCCAATCGACGTCGTGACCCTGTCCGAGCAACTGGACAAGGAAGGTCAGACTTCGCAAGTGGGTGGCCTCGGTTACCTCGGCGAGCTGGCAAAAAACACGCCGTCCGTCGCCAACATCAAGGCCTATGCGCAGATCGTTCGCGAACGAGCGACCTTGCGCCAGTTGATCGGCATCAGTACCGAGATCGCTGACAGCGCCTTCAATCCTGAAGGTCGTACTGCCGCCGAGATTCTTGATGAGGCCGAACGGCAGATCTTCCAGATTGCCGAGGCCCGGCCTAAAACCGGCGGCCCGGTAGGTGTGAACGATTTGCTGACCAAGGCCATCGACCGCATCGACACCTTGTTCAACACTGACAACGCCATCACTGGCCTGTCCACCGGCTACACCGACCTCGACGAGAAGACCAGCGGCCTGCAGCCGTCCGACTTGATCATCGTCGCCGGCCGTCCATCGATGGGTAAAACCACCTTCGCGATGAACCTGGTGGAAAACGCCGTGTTGCGCAGCGAGAAGGCGGTTCTGGTGTACTCCCTCGAGATGCCAGGTGAATCGCTGATCATGCGTATGCTCTCCTCGCTGGGCCGCATCGACCAGACCAAAGTGCGTTCCGGTCAACTCGAAGACGATGACTGGCCGCGCCTGACCTCGGCAGTCAACCTGCTCAACGATCGCAAGCTGTTCATCGATGACACTGCCGGTATCAGCCCGTCGGAAATGCGTGCGCGGACCCGGCGTCTGGTGCGTGAACACGGCGACGTCGGCCTGATCATGATCGACTACCTGCAACTGATGCAGATCCCCGGTTCCAGCGGTGACAACCGTACCAACGAAATTTCCGAGATCTCGCGATCCCTGAAAGCGCTGGCCAAGGAATTCAACTGCCCGGTGGTGGCGCTGTCGCAGCTCAACCGCTCCCTGGAACAACGTCCGAACAAGCGTCCAGTGAACTCCGACTTGCGGGAATCCGGAGCGATCGAGCAGGACGCCGACGTCATCATGTTCGTGTATCGCGACGAGGTGTATCACCCCGAAACCGAGCACAAGGGCATCGCCGAAATCATCATCGGCAAGCAGCGTAACGGCCCGATCGGTTTTATCCGCCTGGCGTTTATCGGCAAGTACACCCGCTTCGAAAACCTCGCACCGGGCAGCTACAACTTCGACGACGACGAGTAAAGGCTGGCCGAATCCCGTCGGCCAGCACTCGCCTCATTCAGTTACGAACGGGTGCCAGCGGCGTTTTCATCACTGCCGCTGGCCGTGTATTGCGCCAGTTCCTCGCGGCTCAGTTTGTCGATCAGGGCCGCCTCTTCAATCATCCACTCAGCCTGCATCGCTTTCGATTGGGCGTCGTAATCGTCGAACGACAATTCTTTTGCCTCAAATGACGCGTCGAGAGCCGCCTGCCGGTCCTGAAACGGCTGACGCTGAGTTTCGAAGGTTTCCTGATATTTATGGGTCAGGTATTTTTGCCAGAACTCCCTCGACACCAATGCCTGAAACTCCTCGACTGAATTATCCCGCGCAATGACCGTTTGATAAGCGTTTTCCAATTGCGTTTTGGAGACGCCGGCGAGATGCGAGAAACCCATTTTTTCCGGTTGCCCAGGCAACTGCAGGCGGTCTTTCAGGCCGTGGCGATAGAACAGCCTGATTTCGATTTCTTCCGGCACATGTGGCGGTGGCAGGTTCGCGGCCTCATGGGGCGTTCTCGCCGCGGTAATTGCTGCTTCGCGTTGCGCGATGTCCGCCGAGGCGACTTTGTCGACCTCGTGCAAGCGGAACAAGGCCCTGGACAGCTTGAACAGTTCAGGCCCCTGAGCTTTGTCGCTGGCTCGGGCTACAGCGTTGTGCATCATTGATATGACTTCGAGGTTGGTAAAGGTAAACGCCGCCCGATCACAACAGGCCGCTTCGCCCGCGCGATCGAACACGTCGTTGCGCAAACGTTCGGACTGCGGCGTGTTTTCGGTGATGCTGTCGATCAGCCTCCAGACTCGTCCCTGAAGTTCGTGGTGACCGGTGGGAGTGTCCAGCAGGCGTTCCAGCGTGTTGAACAAACCGTCCGAGCGCGATTGGTCGCGCAGGGTTTGCCATTGACGCCTGCGACTGGCTACTTGATCGTCGGCGAATCCCGCTGTCCAGCGCTTCATCGGATCATTCCTGATCCAGCGCAAGGGCGCAGGACGTACGATGGCTGTACTGATGATGTTCCTTGGGCCTGTCAGCGGTGTTCCGGCTGCTCTCAGGCGATTTTGGTATTGAAACAGGCGGGCGTCTGTCGCGTCCGACAGTGGATTGTTCGAAATGTCGGTGATGTTGTTGATGCGCACCGTGTTGGCCAATTGATCATTCGGCGGCGCGATGACAGCGTCGGGAATTTCCGTGATGCGGTTGCTGTTCAGTTCGATGGTATCCAGCCGCGGCTGATGGATGAGGCCAGAGGGAAAGGTGTCGATTCCTGTGTGGGCCAGACTGACAGACCGCAGGTCGACGATCTGGCTCATATCCGGGACGATGCCCAGTTGCCGGTTTCCCTGCAGCTCCAATGCTCGCAAGGTGGTGCGGCTTGCTAGAACGCGGGCAGTGTCGGCGGTGAGGGTGATGTGATTTCTTTCCAGAGACAGTCGCGTCAGGCCATGCATTTCGCCAATGGCCGGGGGGAGTTCGCGCAGTTGATTTAGTCCCAGATCCAGCCAGCGTATGTGGCGAAAGCGCGTCAGGAAACCCTCCGGAGACGTGCTCAGGTGCATATTGACGAGTTTGAGTGAGCCGACGTGAGTGAAGTCGACGTCTATGTCCGGCAGACTTGGCAGCCGCAGATTGCTGAGATCGAGTTCCAGGCCGATGGGAGTACCGTCATGGGCGTGAGCTTGCGGCCCCTCTCTTCTCCAGCAACTGATGATCTTGTTGCTGGCCGTGACCCGATCAGCCCGGGTCTGCGCATTGAGCGCCAGCTGGTCGGCGCGAATATACCCGCCCAGATTGCCCCCTCCGGAAAAAACCCAATCGTCGAGCTGGCGTTTCAGTACTTTGAATTCTCGTTCGAGACTGCGCACCTTGATAACTACGGTGTCCGCGTCGAGGCTCCACAGGTATTCCCTGCACTGCTTCATGTTCTTGCCTGGAAACAGCCGTTGGTAACGCCGGGCAACGGAGTTGTCGCTATCGAAGTTGGTGTGAGTCAGCAGTTCGGGAGCAACTGCACTGACGCGCCGCCAAAAGTCATCGAACTTCTTCCCGTAACCGGCTGCAAAGCGGTTGCCATCGAGTTGGGTCGCGGCGTTGACCCGGGCGATCGCCAACAGTTGCTCCGCGGGTGGATCAAGGAAGGTCGGCGGTACTTCCTTCAAGCGATTGTTGCTTAGATCCACAATGATCAGATCGGGCTTGTCCTGCAATCCGCTCGGCCACTGCTCGATGCCTGTGTTATTGAGCAGCACCTGCCTCAGCCTGGACATACCGCTGAAATCCGGCGTCGAACCGAGGGCCGGATTGTTGCCCAGGTTGATCGCCTCGAGCTGGCTCAGGGTACTGAATATCGCCGCGCTGTCCTTCGTCAATTGCAGACGATTATTGACCAGATCCAGGTTGACCAGGTTATGCATGGCAGAGATGGGGGCGGGCAGAGCTTCAAGCCCGCAATGATTGATCACCAAGCGTTCCAGATTGGGGAAAGCGGACAGGAAAATGTCGGCGTCGCCCGACCAGGCAGCGGTGTTGATAAACAGCGATTTGACATGACTGAAGTCGGCATTGAGCGGCGGCAGTGGCGCTTTGTTCAACGACAGCCTCAGCGTGTGCGTTGAATCCAGCCAACAGGCTCTGGTGATATCCGCGACACGGCGCGCCTGGATTCTGGCCGGTGTGTCTGCGCCTGACGAGTCGGCCTTGCTGCCGTTGACGTAGCTGTCAAGCTGAGCCTCCAGCGAGTCCAGCGCTGCGACTCGTCGTGCCAGTTGCGCTTTACCGTCTTCATCCAGAGCGAGGAGAAATACGCGCAACTGCTTTGGGTCTTTATTGGGGTAGACCCGCTGCGCGCTGGCTGTCTCGGGCATGTCGCTGGGGAGTCTGAATGCATCGGCGGCGGCGTTGTTGCCCAGCTCCGGTTGATCGGTTGCCACGCGTTGCCAAAACCCTTCAAGTTTTGTCCAGTAGCCGGGCGGGAACGGATTGCTCTCCAACAGTGTGACGATGTTGATTCGGGCGAGCGCTTCGAACTGATCGGCTGGCGGATTGAGGTTCGCCTCTGGGACCGCGGTCAGACGGTTGTTGCGCAAGTCCAGATGCGTCAGCCGGGTCTGGCTGAGCAGACCTGCTGGCCACTGATCCAATTGTGCGTTGCTCAGGTTCAGCGTCTTGAGGTTTGGCATCCCGGAGAAATCAGGTGATTTACCCAATGGGTTACCTGACAGGTCGAGGTGCTTGAGATTGCCCAGCGAGCTCAGTTCTGCCGCTGCTCGTTCATCAAGGGCGATACGGTTCGTACTCAGGTCCAGGCTGTGCAGGTTGGGCATCTGTGCAATGGCTGTCGGCACGGCACTTAGGGTTGATCCGCTGATATGCAGACCTTCCAGACCGGAGAAGTTGCCGAGCAATGTACTGGCGGAGTCTGACCAGGCGACCGATTGCAATGTCAGGTGCCGAACATGGCTGAAATCCGCTTTCAGCGCCGGCAGTGGGCCGTTCCCGGCTTCGAGCCAGAGAATGTCGCCGCTCTGATGACGCCAGCAGCGCTTGAGACTTTGGGCGACCTGCTGCGCGTGGCTGGGCGAAACACTGGGGGGCGACGCGCTGACGGATTGCCGCAGCCAGGCATCCAGTTCGATCTTGAGGGATTTGTAGGCGTTTTCGCGATGGGTCAAACCGCCGGTGACATCATCTCCCAAGGACTCGATAAAGCGGCCGAGTTCTTCATCGGTGTGGTCCGGAAACAGTTTTTTTGCGCGCGATTGCGGACTGCGTAACCGGTTGAGCGCCTTAGACAGCCAGTCCCGTATTCCGGGGCCGGCAGAAGCATCTGTGCTATCGCCGCGCTTCATTCCTCCGGCCCCGGCCACGGTGGTCCCCACCCAGCCTTGTATGGCGTCGAAAACGATCGGTTCCGACCGGCCCGGGCGAGTCGCGACATACACGTTGGCGCTGTCGCTGGCGACGGGGTCGTCGCTGCGTACGATGCGCATCACGTTGGCCAGTGGGGTCGAGGCGTCCGGGTCGTGTAGAACCTGATAGGCATGGTTGTCGATCAACGCATACAGTTTGCCGTCGAGGCGATGGAGCCCATCGCTGTCGGGGTCTAAGTGGTTGAAAGCGAGCGGTGTGCGAAACGGTGCCAGACGGGTATCGCTCAGGGGAAAGGTGATCGGTTCGAAGTCGTCCAGCCTGTGCCACCGCCCACTGTCTGGATCGCGCAGCAGAGCGGGGCCGGAAGGCTTCGATTCGCTGGACAGCCTCGCCCGGAACAGACCGCTGTCGGCATCCTTGGCGACTTGCACGGTCCCGACATCGACCACGTCGACATAGGGGCGTCCTTTGTAGATCCTGAAACCCTCGGCATTCGCCGCCGGCAAGCCAACAGGTGCCATGACCCGGTAGTGCTCCAGCGGCGGATCGACAGGGCGCGCCGTTTCGGCGGGTGACGGGGAAGGGTGAACAGTGACCGTGGGCACCGGCGTAATCGCATCGAGGTCAGCGTCGTCCGTCGGCCGGAAGGTGCGTGGCGGCGGACCGATCTCGCTGAAGGTTTCAAAGCCCGGACGCACTGTCGTATCGGCGCGCGCAGGGGGCACGTCTGGCGAGGGTGTGGGTCGAACGTGTGTGTCGTTGGAGGGGGTGCCTTTGCCCGGCAATTTGATTGGCATTTCGTACTTTCCTTGTAGTCGCCAGCAACTCTCGCAGACCGGAGTTGCTGGCGTATTCGGCGTCATTGCCTGATTGGAGGTGTTAGCGGATCGCCGCTGTCGCGTCGCTGGCCAGAGCAAAAATCTTCCGTGCGGTCTTGCCATCGAAGGTCTGGCGCCAGATCGCGACATGCGGCAGGCCGGCCTGTTCGTCGCGGCGCTGGGACTCGATGCCGCGCCTGCTCTGTTCGAGGGTTTTCAGATGGCTGCCCCTGATGGTGAAATTCAGCGGCTCGCTGTCGTGTTTGTCGTAGTGAAAGTGCGCTTCCCATAACGGCGCATTGTCAACGTGATCGCGGATCGAATAGACGTCGAGAAACGACTTGTCCCGGCCTTTGCCCAGCTGTTTGCGATCAACCGTTTTGACGGCACTCAGCTCAGCGTGATCGATCAGATAATTCAGCCGCAAAATGTCCAGCACGTCCTTGTTCTTGTACATCCGCACCAGCACGCTTTGGCCGTGTGCGGACAATGTGTCTGCGGCCGTTTGCAGGCGTTCGGCCAAGTTCTGGATCTCGGCATCCCCGGCCGCGCTTTCGAGGTTTTGCAGGCGGCGTGCCTGCTCGTTGAGCGGGTCGATGGCTTTTTCCAGGTCTTCAAGAATTTCCGTCGGATTGTCTTTAGCGGCTTCTCTGGCCCGCGCTTCGGCACTGTGCTTTTCAACATCAACCAATAAACGATTGGCCTCGGCGATCAGTTCCGGTCGCGGAGTGCTGACAATGGGCGGACGAACAGGCAGCCATTCACCGTGCCTTTTCTCGTATCGCTCGGCCGGGCCATTTGGTCTGAGCGGGTTGGAGACCTTGATGATGGTGCTGCCATCCGTGGCGGTTTCCGTCTCGCCGACGAGGATTCTCGAAGTGCCGTGCCGGCGGGTGCTGAACACTTTTCTCGGCGCTGCCGGGCGGGCTGTCGCGCTGTCGCCTGGTTGTTGTGGAAGGAAGTTGATGTCGATGTCTTGATCCCGGCTGGGGAGCTCGGCATTGCGATCAAACGTAGCCAGGAGCTCGTTCAGTCGTGTTTCGATTCTGCGCTCGATGGGGTCCGTCAGAGCGAGGATTTCTCTGGCGTACTCGGCTTTGACATGGTCTGCCGACAACCAGGCTTCAAAGCGGCCTCTGTCTCCTCGCAGGTGATCAAGGGTCAGCATCAACGCCAGCGGTTGCGTGCCTGCCGGTATGTTTTCCAGGTCGCCGGAGAACAGATCGATGGAGGAGAGCGAAGGCATGGTCGCGTTTGGCGAGTGGTCCGGCGTGCCCGCAAACAGGTGTACGTACAGACTCAACTTGTTGAAGTTGACACGCTCGGCCGTGGGCACTTCCTGGCTGAGTTCTTCAAGTCTGGGGGCCGCCCCGGGGGACGCTTTTCTGATCTGCCCCATCACCGCATCCCGATCCTCCAGAAGCTTCAGTTTCTTGTTCAGGTGAGTGATCATCTTTTTGCAGGTTTCGGCGTTCAGCGTCTCGAACATCGGCGAGACCCGCAAATCCATCAGCGCCATGAGCCGGTTCAGGTAACTCACTCGATCGAGCCGGAAGGTGTGCAGTTCCTCCTTGAATGCGCCGCCGGCCTTTAAATGAACCATCCAGTCCTTGTTGTCGACGAGTGACTGGACGAAGTCCGTCTGCTTTTTGATGTGCTTGAGCAAATGGACTTCAATGGCGATCAAGGCTGCCGTCTGCGCTGAGCTGGCAGTGGGCAAAGCGCGTGCCTGACTGTAGAGGCTGTTATACCGGGCAGCTGACTCGACAAGTTCCTTGTGAACTGCAGCGAAGGGTGCATAGCGCTGCAACAGAATCGCCAGGTTTGCTTGAACCCTGTCCCCACGACGCATGCCCCCCATCAATCCAGTGGCAACAAATGCCCAGCTGTTTTGCGCGTCACGCGTGATGGCTCGTGATTCGCCGCTACGGCTGGCGTGATAGATATTTTCGCTGTCATTTGCCACGGGGTCTTTGGCGTTGACGATGCGCCATACCTTCTGCACTGGCGTAGATGCATCCGTATCGAGCATGACCTGATACGCATGGCCGTGGATAACCGTGTAGCGTTTGCCATCGTGTCGAAACAAGCCGTCGCCGTCGGGTGCGCTCGTGCTGAAATCCAGATCCGAGCGAAAGACATGCAGGTCGGGATCGGTCAGCGGCACGGTAGTAATTTGGCGATCATCGACGGCATGCCAAAGTCCGCTGTCGGCGTGGCGCAGCAGCATTGGACCGGAAGGCAGTCGCTCGCTGGCCAGTCTGGCCCGATACAGGCCCGTGTCAGCGTCCACTGCGACCAGCACGATGCCGCCATCGACCATGTCGACATAGCGGCGGCCCTTGTGCGTTCTGAATCCGCTGGCGTCGACAGCAGGCAACGATGCCGACGCAGCCATTCGATAATGTTCGATCGGCTGCTGCACGGATACCTGGTTTTCAGCGTGAGGCGTTGCCGGTTGAATCTTGATGGGCGGGGCCGGGCTGATGGTGTCCGGGTCGTTATCCGAGCCTGTTTTACCCGGCCGCGCCGGCTCTGCGCCCCGGCTTGAGCCGACGCTGATCGTGCTGTCGAGGTGCGGCGTCGGTGTCTCCGGTGTTTGATTCGGACGCGTATGGACGTCGACCGAAACGGTGCCTTTGACGGGCGTTTTTGTAGCCATGGTTATCATCCTTGAATGGTTGTCCCCGGGTGTTGGCCCAGAGACAGGCGTCGTTAGGCTTCCTGCCTTCGGACAAGTTTGCTTGTTCAGTCGCGCTCCTGGTTCAGGTGGCCAGTTCGAAGATTCTCTGAGCGGTTCTGCTGTCGATATCCTCACGCCAGATTTTCACGTGCGTGCGTCCGGCCTGTTCGTCCCTGCGCTGGGACGACGTACCAAGCCTGTTTTGCTGGCGAGTCTTGAGGTGACCGCGCTTTGCCTGAAAGTCCGCTAAAGGGCTGTCCTTCTGTGCGTAGTGGAAGTGCGCGTACCACAGCACCGTGCCGGACTGACTGTCGTTCAGCGTGTAGACGTCGAGAAATTCCTTTTTGTTGCCCTTGCCCAGCGGTATCCGGCTCTGCGTGCGAGTGGCGCTCAGATGCCCGTGGCGGATCAGATACGCCACGCGGTCGTTGCTCAGGTAGTCGGGGTCTTTGTAGAGCCGCACACGAATGTTTTCACCCTCCTGGAGCAGGCGCTGACTGTCGTGGTGCAGGCGTTGCACCAGCGCGGAGATGTCACTGGCGGCGGGATTTGGCGCTTGTTCGATTTGCCGGGCGAGATCGTCCAGTTCGTCGGCCCGGCCAGTCAGAAATTCGACGATACCGCTGGCGTTGCGTTTGGCCTTCTCATCGCGCCATGCGCTATTCAAATGCGCTTCGGATTGTTCCAGGTGCTGCCGCGCCTGAGCAGTCAGCGTCGACAGGTTTCTTTCTTGCCTGGCCATCTGCCGACGCCATTCGCCCTCCCGGCGTTCGTAGGTTTGCAGGACCTCTGTCGGGTCATGCGGGTTCATCACATCGATCAAGTCTTCACCCGCCGCCGTACGACGTGGCCGTCCGACCCGGATCTTGTAGATCCCGTGGTGCTTGCTGCGGAACATTTTTCTCGGTGCCGCCGCTTGCGGGCTCTGGCCCTGTGCCGGGATGAAATCGAAATCGATCGGTTGTTCGTGGGGTGGCAGCGCGGGAGTGGTTTCCTGCTCCTGATGGTAGCGATCCAGATGCTGTTCCAGCGTGTGCTCGAAATGTTCTATGGCTTCGATGATTTCACTGCGTGAGCTGGCGTGTTGCAGGCCGGGGGGCAGTGGCAGATTTTCGTACGAGGCTTTGACGGCCGACGTCTGATCCAGCAAGTCACTGAGCACTGAAATTCGCGCATGCTGGGGAATTTCCTTGAGCGCACGAAAGGCAAAGGTCACTTCACCGAAACAGAACGCAAGGTATCTGGCACTGGCATTGCTGATATCGACAGACGCATCCGCATCGACGAACAGGCGGCTTTTGGCGTAGATCCAGAAGGCAACATTTTCGTGCAGATCGATCGGATCGTAGACCGTGCCTTGCAAGTCCTCGGGTGACAGGCGCCACTTGTGCAAGAGTTCATCGGCGATTTCCTGACGCTTTTTGAGGATCTCCAGTTTGTTCGACAAATGGGCTGCCACGGCCGCGTGGTCGGCAACCGGGCCGCCGAAAATCGGCCCGTCCAGCAACTTTCGCGAATCGCTGGCGATCATCAGCTGGTTGTAGGTCAGCATGCGCCCCTTTTGCAGCACGATGATCTTTTCCCGGTAAGCGACACGCCCCAGGATCGAGACGATGCGTTCCTTTTCGTCGGTGTGCAGGTCGAGGTTTTTTTCCAGTAGCGCCAGCTCCCGCCGATGATGTTCTTCGAGGCGCGCCAAATGGGCGCGCTCACCTTCTTTGCCCTTCAACGCTTGCCAGTGGTGGTGCAACTGCTCTCCCGTGGTCATGGCCTGATTGAATTGCAGTTCCAGCGTCTGTAACTCGAACGTCAGGTCAGCCGCGCGCAGGGCATCCGCCTGATTCGCTCGTCGACGCATGCCTGCCGTGCCGCCCACCAGCGTCCCCACCCAGCCGCGCTGCTCATCAAAGACAATCGGCTCGGATCTTCCCGCACGTGTACCGACGTAAACGTTGGCAGGGTCGGCAGCCACGGGGTCTTCGGGGCGAACGATGCGCATGACCGGCAATGCTGGCGAGGAGGCGTCAAGGTCATGCAGCGCCTGGTAACTCTGATCGCCGATCACTGCGTAGAGTTTGCCGCCGTAACGATACAGTCGGTCCCGGCCGACCTGGACGCCGGTAAAGTCCAGATCGGTCGCAAAATCTTGCAGACGCGTGTCGGACAAGGGGAAGGTGATGCTTTTGCCGTCCTCCAGCGGATGCCAGAGCCCGCTCTCGCGGTCACGCATCAGCAGCGGCCCGGCAGGCGTCAGCTCGCTCGCCAGCCGGGCCCGGTAGAGACCCGATGGCGTATCCGTGACGACCTGCACAATGCCGCCGTTCGGTACATCCACGTAACGACGGCCCTTGAAGGTTCTGACGCCGTGCACATCGGGCGCCGGCAGGGACGCGGGCGCACTGATCCGGTACTGTTCAAGCGAAGGTTCCCGGGCTGACGGACGGATGGACGGAGCCGGGGCCGATGGGGTGATCCTGATCGACGGTGCCGGCCGGATCGCTTCCAGATCGGCGCCTGTCGTGAGGGGGCCCGGCACGCGTACCGTGCCGGCCGACAGGGGAATCGTCGGATGCGGCAGGTGGCCGCCCCTCGGGCTGCCGGGGCGTGGATGAACATCAACGGTGGTAGTGCCCCTGATGGGCGATTTCGGTGACATTTCTTCATCCTTGAAGGGTTGTCACATCAGCCGGCACAGGTGCCTGACTGATGAATGTTGGGTTAGAACGATGTTTTTCTGCCTGTTACGTGTTGTCGGGCATGCGCGACGCCGGTTGTAAGAGAAACCGACCATTGCCGTCGGAATTGGTCAAAATTTGTGCTATATTCCGCGCCCGCGATTTTTCACTTCAACACCGGTCGTCGACATGCAAGCAGCCAAGCCGTTATTTGACTATCCAAAATATTGGGCCGAATGTTTCGGGCCAGCGCCATTCCTGCCGATGAGCAGGGAGGAGATGGATCAGCTTGGCTGGGATTCGTGCGACATCATCATTGTTACCGGTGATGCCTACGTCGATCACCCGTCGTTCGGCATGGCGATCATCGGCCGGCTGCTGGAGTCGCAAGGCTTCCGCGTCGGGATCATCGCGCAGCCGAACTGGCAGTCCAAAGACGACTTCATGAAGCTCGGCGAGCCGAACCTGTTCTTCGGCGTTGCAGCGGGCAACATGGACTCGATGATCAACCGCTACACCGCGGACAAGAAAATCCGTTCCGACGACGCCTACACGCCGGGCGGCATGGCCGGCAAGCGTCCGGATCGCGCGAGCCTGGTCTACAGCCAGCGCTGCAAGGAAGCGTACAAGCACGTGCCGATCGTCCTTGGCGGCATCGAAGCTTCCCTGCGCCGCATCGCCCACTACGATTACTGGCAGGATCGTGTGCGTAACTCGATCCTGATCGACGCCAGCGCCGACATCCTGCTGTATGGCAACGCCGAACGCGCGATTGTCGAAGTCGCCCAGCGTCTGTCCTACGGTCACAAGATCGAAGACATCACCGACGTGCGCGGCACCGCGTTCATTCGTCGCGATACGCCGAAAGACTGGTACGAAGTCGATTCCACGCGCATCGATCGTCCGGGCAAGGTCGACAAGATCATCAACCCGTACGTGAACACCCAGGACACCCAGGCCTGCGCCATCGAGCAGGAAAAGGGACCGGTCGAAGATCCGCAGGAAGCCAAGGTCGTACAGATCCTGGCCAGCCCGCGCATGACCCGCGACAAGACCGTGATTCGTCTGCCATCGGTTGAGAAAGTGCGTGGCGACGCCGTTCTGTATGCCCACGCCAACCGCGTGCTGCACCTGGAAACCAACCCGGGCAACGCCCGTGCGCTGGTGCAGAAGCATGGCGAAGTCGACGTCTGGTTCAACCCGCCGCCGATTCCGATGACCACTGAAGAAATGGACTACGTGTTCGGCATGCCTTACGCGCGCGTTCCGCACCCTGCGTATGGCAAGGAAAAGATCCCGGCCTACGACATGATCCGTTTCTCGGTGAACATCATGCGTGGCTGCTTCGGTGGCTGCACCTTCTGCTCGATCACCGAGCACGAAGGCCGGATCATCCAGAACCGTTCCGAAGAGTCGATCATTCGCGAAATCGAAGAGATCCGCGACAAGGTGCCGGGCTTCACCGGCGTCATTTCCGACCTCGGCGGCCCGACTGCGAACATGTACCGCATCGCCTGCAAAACACCGGAAATCGAATCGGCGTGCCGCAAGCCGTCCTGCGTGTTCCCGGGCATCTGCCCGAACCTGAATACCGACCACTCGTCGCTGATTCAGCTGTACCGCAGCGCCCGTGCGTTGCCGGGTGTGAAGAAGATTCTGATCGCCTCCGGCCTGCGTTACGACCTCGCGGTCGAATCGCCGGAGTACGTCAAAGAGCTGGTGACCCACCACGTCGGTGGTTACCTGAAGATCGCCCCGGAACATACCGAGGAAGGTCCGCTCAACCAGATGATGAAACCGGGCATTGGCAGCTATGACAAGTTCAAGCGCATGTTCGAGAAGTACACCAAGGAAGCGGGCAAGGAGCAGTACCTGATTCCGTACTTCATCGCCGCCCACCCGGGCACCACCGACGAAGACATGATGAACCTCGCGCTGTGGCTCAAGGGCAACGGCTTCCGCGCTGACCAGGTGCAGGCGTTCTATCCGTCGCCGATGGCCACCGCCACCGCGATGTACCACTCGGGCAAGAACCCGCTGCGCAAGGTCACTTACAAGAGCGACGGCGTGACCATCGTCAAGAGCGAAGAGCAGCGTCGTCTGCACAAGGCGTTCTTGCGTTATCACGACCCGAAAGGCTGGCCGATGCTGCGTGAAGCGCTGATCCGCATGGGCCGTGGCGACCTGATCGGTTCGGGCAAGGATCAGTTGATCCCGACGCACCAGCCGGCTACCGACAGCTACCAGAGCGCCCGTCGCAAGAACTCGACGCCGGCCGGCAGCCATAAAGTGGCGAAGGAAGGTAAAGAGAAGACCACCAAGATCCTCACTCAGCACACCGGCCTGCCGCCGCGTGCCAGTGATGGTGGTAATCCGTGGGACAAGCGTGAGCAGGCCAAGGCCGCGGCGTTTGCCCGCAACCAGCAGGCGGCCAAGGAACGCAAGGACGCCGCGAAAGGCAAAGGGCCGAAGCCGACACGCAAGCCGGTGGTACCGCGCTAAACATCGCTTGAGCTGAACAGAACGCCAACCTTCGGGTTGGCGTTTTGCATTGCAGGGGCTGGATATTGGGTTGTCCGCAAGATCCATCCCCCTCACCCCAACCCTCTCCCCCATGGGGGGCGAGGGGGAAGGGAGCAGATCTCCATGCTTCTCAAAATCCGAGTTCGACTCAGGACTTTCACGTCGGCGTATCTCCAACAGCCACCCCGGTCAGTCCCCTTTTCCCCAGCGGACGAGGGGGAAGGGAGCAGATCTCCATGCTTCTCAAAATCCGAGCTCGACTCAGGACTTTCACGTCGGCGTATCTCCAAGATCCAACGCGGTCTGTCCCCTCTTTCCCAGCGGATGAGGGGGAAGGGAGCAGATCTCCATGCTTCTCAAAATCCGAGTTCGACTCAGGACTTTCACGTCGGCGTATCTCCAACATCCAACGCGGTCAGTCCCCTCTCCCTCCGGGAGAGGGCTAGGGTGAGGGGCTCTTCGCAACATTTACGTGCAATGAGCCCAAACCATTTCCCCGCATCGCCCGATTTTGGTGCTGTACTGCCCTAAGCATTCCGGGAAAGCGCCCAAGCCTGTGCATGGCATAAGTCTTGCGCGCTTTCGAATACGCTTAGGCTCGCAGGAGGCACGCCGTGTCGATTCATGTCGCATTGCATCACGTCACGCATTACCGCTACGACCGCGCTGTCGAACTCGGCCCGCAGATCGTTCGCCTGCGCCCGGCCGCCCACAGCCGCACGCGGATTCTGTCGTATGCGCTGAAAGTCTCGCCCGAGCAGCATTTCATCAACTGGCAGCAGGATCCGCAGGGCAACTACCTCGCCCGACTGGTGTTCCCCGAGAAAACCAATGAATTGCGCATCGAGGTCGATCTGCTCGCCGAAATGGCGGTGTTCAATCCGTTCGACTTCTTCCTCGAACCCTACGCCGAGAAAATCCCCTTCGCCTACGCGGCCGATGAGCGCAAGGAGCTGGCGCCGTATCTCGAAACCCTGCCGCTGACGCCGAAATTCAAAGCCTATCTGGACGCCATCGACCGTACGCCATTACCAGCGGTGGATTTTCTCGTGGCGCTCAACCAGCGTCTGAGCGAAGACATCGGTTATCTGATCCGCATGGAGCCGGGCGTACAGACACCGGAACACACCCTCGAACATGCCTCCGGTTCCTGCCGGGATTCGGCATGGTTGCTGGTGCAATTGCTGCGCAACCTCGGCTTGGCCGCACGATTCGTCTCCGGCTACCTGATTCAACTGACCGCCGATGTGAAAAGCCTCGACGGCCCGTCCGGCACCGAAGTGGATTTCACCGACCTGCACGCCTGGTGCGAAGTGTATTTGCCGGGTGCCGGCTGGATCGGTCTGGATGCGACGTCAGGGCTGTTTGCCGGTGAAGGGCATATCCCGCTGGCCTGTAGTCCCGATCCATCTTCAGCGGCGCCGATCAGTGGCTTGGTCGAGCCTTGCGCGTGTGAGTTCAGCCACGAAATGTCGGTCGAGCGGATCTGGGAGGCGCCGCGCGTCACCAAGCCTTACACCGATGAGCAATGGCTGGCGATTCAGGCGCTCGGCCGGCAGATCGATGCCGACCTGCTGGCGGATGACGTACGCCTGACCATGGGCGGCGAGCCGACCTTCGTTTCCATCGATGATCCGGACGGCGCCGAGTGGAATACCGCCGCGTTGGGCGCGGATAAACGCCGGCTCTCCGCCGAACTGTTCCAGCGCATGCGCAAGCATTACGCGCCGAAAGGTCTGGTGCATTTTGGTCAGGGCAAGTGGTATCCCGGCGAGCAACTGCCGCGCTGGTCGCTCAATTGCTATTGGCGCCGCGACGGCGTGCCGATCTGGCACAACGACGCTTTGATCGCCGATGAGCAGCAGGATTACGGCGCCAATGGCGAATTGGCCGGGCGCTTTCTGGCCAGCGTCGCTGAACGCCTGAAGTTACCTACGCGTTTTGTGTTCCCGGCCTACGAAGACAATTTCTATTACCTCTGGCGCGAGGGCACGTTGCCGAGCAATGTCAGCGCCGAAGATTCGCGTCTGGAAGAGCCGCTTGAGCGCGCACGCCTGCGCAAGGTCTTCAGTCAGGGCCTGAACAAAGTCATTGGCCAGGTGTTGCCGCTGGCGCGCACCGCCAAGGGCGATCAATGGCAGAGCGGGCGCTGGTATTTGCGTGATGATCACTGCCGTTTGGTGCCGGGAGATTCGCCGCTGGGCTATCGCTTGCCGCTGGGTTCGCAGCCTTGGGTGAAAGCCGCCGAGTATCCGTTTATCCATCAACAGGATCCGAATCAGGATTTCCCCGAGCTGCCGGATGCCGCGCAGCTCAACCGTCACAGCGAACCCGCGACGGTTGATGAACGCGTGCCGAAAATCGACGAATCTGCCGATTGGCTGACCCGCACTGCGTTCTGCGCTGAGGCCCGCGAAGGGCGTTTGTACTTGTTCATGCCGCCGCTGGAGCGGGTCGAGGATTATCTGGAACTGGTGGCGGCCATTGAAGCCACCGCCGAAGAGCTGCATTGCCCGGTGTTGCTCGAAGGCTACGAGCCGCCGAGCGATCCACGTCTGAGCAATTTCCGCATCACCCCGGACCCGGGTGTGATCGAGGTCAATGTGCAGCCGTCGGCGACCTGGGACGAATTGGTCGAGCGCACCGAGTTTCTCTATGAAGAGGCGCGCCAGACCCGCCTGACCACCGAGAAATTCATGATCGATGGTCGCCACACCGGCACCGGTGGCGGTAACCACTTTGTTCTCGGCGGTGCGACGCCGGCGGATTCGCCGTTCCTGCGTCGCCCCGATCTGCTGCGCAGCCTGATCAGTTACTGGCACAACCATCCGTCGTTGTCGTATCTGTTTTCCGGATTGTTCATTGGCCCGACGTCGCAGGCGCCGCGTGTCGACGAGGCTCGCAATGACGCGCTGTACGAACTGGAAATCGCTTTCGCGCAGATGCCGGAACCGGGCGAGGAATGTGCGCCGTGGCTGGTCGATCGACTGCTGCGCAATTTGCTGATCGACGTCACCGGCAACACTCACCGTGCCGAGTTCTGCATCGACAAACTCTATTCGCCGGACGGCGCCACCGGACGTCTTGGCTTGCTGGAATTGCGCGCCTTTGAAATGCCCCCCCATGCGCGGATGAGTCTGGCCCAGCAGTTGCTGTTGCGGGCGTTGGTCGCACGGTTCTGGCGCGAACCTTATGCGCCGCCGAAACTGGCGCGCTGGGGCACCGAACTGCATGACCGTTTTCTGCTGCCGCACTTTATCGAGCAGGACTTCGCCGACGTCATCGTCGAACTGAACAACGCCGGTTATCCGCTGCGCGCGGAATGGTTTGCGGCGCATATGGAGTTTCGTTTTCCCAAGGTCGGCGATTATGCGGTCAACGGTATCGAACTGGAGTTGCGGCAGGCGCTGGAGCCGTGGCATGTCCTGGGCGAGGAGGGCGCGGCAGGCGGTACGGTGCGTTACGTCGATTCCTCGCTGGAGCGTTTGCAGGTCAAGCTCAAAGGCCTGCCGCCGCAGCGTTATCTGTTGACCTGTAACGGCATCGCAGTGCCGTTGCACCCTACCGGGCGCGTGGGCGAGTTCGTTGCCGGTGTGCGTTATCGCGCGTGGCAACCTTCCAACTGCCTGCAACCGACCATTCCCGTACACGCACCGCTGGTGTTCGACCTCCTCGACACCTGGATGGGCCGTTCGCTGGGCGGTTGTCAGTATCACGTCGCGCATCCCGGCGGGCGCAATTACGAGACGTTGCCGGTCAACGCCAACGAAGCGGAGAGCCGGCGTATGGCGCGGTTCTTCCGCGTCGGACATACGCCGGGGAAACTTCCTGTACCGAATGTAGAAGTCAGTGACGAGCTGCCGATGACAATCGATTTGCGACGTTTCTAAGGCCTACGCGACACGCGGATTTTTCGTATATCCGCGCGTCATGTGCCTGCGTTAGTCTGACCGTTCCTTGCTGTCTGCCGAGCTTTCCATGCCTGACCTGCTAGACCGCTACCCGCTTACGGCGGGCACTTATCACGAACTGCTCGACGGCAGTGGCGCGGTGCGCCCGCATTGGCAGCAGCTGTTCGATCAGTTGCAGCGCAGCACGCCGGCACAACTGGTTCAGCGGCAAGCCTTGTTGGCGCGGCAGATTCAGGAAAACGGCGTCACTTATAACGTCTATGCCGACCCGAAAGGCGCGGATCGGCCATGGGAGCTGGATCTGTTACCGCATGTGATTGCGGCGGATGAATGGCAGCAATTGTCGGCAGGCATCGCTCAGCGCGCGCGACTGCTCAACGCTGTGCTGGCGGATTTGTACGGGCCGCAGCGGTTGATCAGTGAAGGCTTGCTGCCCGCTGAACTGGTCTTCGGTCACAACAATTTTCTCTGGCCCTGCCAAGGCATCGTTCCCCCGGAAAACGCCTTCCTGCATCTTTTTGCGGTGGATCTGGCGCGCACTCCGGATGGGCGTTGGTGGGTGACTGCCGATCGCACACAAGCGCCATCGGGCGCCGGGTATGCCCTGGAAAACCGTACGATTGTGTCGCGTGCCTTTCCCGAGTTGTACCGGGATCTGAAGGTGCAGCATCTGGCCGGCTTCTTCCGCACATTGCAGGAAACCCTCGCGCGACAGGCGCCGTGCGACGATGACGCACCGCTGGTGGTGTTGCTCACGCCGGGTCGTTTCAACGAAAGCTATTTCGAACATCTGTATCTGGCTCGCCAGCTCGGTTACCCGTTGGTCGAGGGCGGTGACCTGACGGTGCGCGACGCCACGGTCTATCTGAAAACCCTCAGTGGCCTGCGTCGGGTACACGCGATCATGCGCCGTCTAGATGATGATTTCTGCGATCCGCTGGAACTGCGCACGGACTCTGCGCTGGGCGTGCCCGGGCTGCTCGAAGCGGTGCGTCAGGGCCGCGTACTGGTCGCCAACGCGCTGGGCAGTGGCGTGCTGGAGTCACCGGGACTGCTCGGGTTTCTGCCTAAGATCAATCAATACCTGTTCGGCGAAGAACTGCTTCTGCCGTCGATCGCGACGTGGTGGTGCGGCGAGGCGCCGGTATTGGCGCAAGCCCTGGAGAAACTTCCCGAGCTGCTGATCAAGCCGGCCTTCCCCTCACAAAGCTTCGCACCTGTGTTCGGCCGTGATCTGAGTGAAAAACAGCGTCAGGCGCTTGCCGAGCGCATGCAGGCGCGCCCTTATGCCTATGTTGCGCAAGAATTGGCGCAGCTGTCGCATGCGCCGATCTGGCAGGCGGAAAACGGTCAACTGCAACCACGAGCAATCGGCATGCGCATGTACGCGGTGGCCAGTGGTGATGGTTATCGCGTGCTGCCCGGTGGCCTGACCCGGGTGGCCGCCGATGCCGATGCCGAAGTGGTGTCGATGCAGCGCGGCGGCGCGAGCAAAGACACCTGGGTGTTGGGCGATCGTCCGCCCAGCGGCGAACAGTGGAAGACTCAACGCAACGTCGGCGTCCACGATCTGGTGCGGCGCGACCCGTATCTGCCCTCACGGGTGGTGGAAAACCTGTTCTGGTTCGGCCGTTACTGCGAACGCTGTGATGACAGTGCGCGACTGCTGCGGATCATGCTCGCGCGGTATGTCGATGGCGATGACCCGCAAGCGCTACAGGCGGCGGTCGATCTCGGCGAGCGACTGACGCTGTTACCGGACGAAGGCGAATTGCCGGAGCGCTTGCTTGCAGCACTGCTCGGCGAGGACTGGTCGTTCAGCCTGCGCTCCAATCTGCAACGCTTGCAGTGGGCGGCCTCGCAGGTGCGTGGCAAGCTTTCGCGCGAGAACTGGCAGGCGCTGGTGGAGCTGCAGCGCGAGGCGATGGAACTGGACACCGACGAACCCGACTTCGGCGAGCTGCTGGATTTTCTCAATCGGTTGGTGATGTCGCTGGCAGCGCTGTCCGGTTTTGCCTTGGACGACATGACGCGCGACGAAGGCTGGCGCTTTCTGATGATCGGCCGGCGTATCGAGCGACTGCAGTTTCTCAGCAGCAGCCTCGCGGCGTTTCTGCGTGGCGCCGGTGCTTTCGATCAGGCGGGCCTGGAGTGGTTGCTGGAGTTGGGCAACAGCAGCATCACCTATCGCTCACGTTATCTGGCCGTGGCGCAATTGATTCCGGTGCTCGACCTGTTGCTGCTTGATGAACAAAACCCGCACGCGGTGTTGTTTCAGTTGAAATTGGTGACTCGTACGTTGAAACGTTTGAACGATGATTTCGGTGTGCCACGGGAAACGGGGCTGCCGCAACTGGTCGAGCGTCTGGCACGGTTCGATCTAGGCTGTCTGGAGAATCCATTGTTCGGGGAGTCCAGCGTCCGCGCCGCGCTCACTGGCCTTGCCGATCTGCTGCAAGAGATTGCCGAGGCCAGTGGGCAAGTGTCGGATCGTCTGGCCCTGCGCCATTTCGCCCATGTCGATGACGTCAGCCAGCGCACGGTGTCCGTCTGATGAATGCTCGATACCAGATCTTCCATGACACCTGTTACCACTACGACAGCCCGGTGTCCCTGGCGCAGCAACTGGCGCACTTGTGGCCGCGAAAATGCGATTGGCAGCGCTGCACCGAACAACAATTGCTCATCAGCCCGGACCCGACAGCGCGGCGCGATGAGCTGGATGTATTCGGCAATCCATTGACCCGACTGGCCTTTGAGCGGCCGCATGACGAATTGCAGGTCAATGCACAACTCAGCGTTGAAGTGCTGGCGCGGCCAACGCTGGACTTCAATCATTCACCCGCCTGGGAGTTGACCCGCGATGCGCTGAGCTACAGCAGCCAGCCGTTGTCCGCTGAGTTGCTCGAAGCCTGTCGCTACCGGTTTCAGTCACCGTACGTGCATCTGAAACGCAGTTTCGTCGAATTCTCGCAAAGCTGTTTCCCGGCGGGCCGCCCGTTGCTGTTGGGTGTGCAGGACTTGATGCAGAAAATTTTCAGCGAATTCACTTTCGATGCCGAGGCGACTCAGGTGGCGACACCACTGGTGGAGGTGCTGGAGCGGCGACGCGGGGTTTGTCAGGACTTCGCACACTTGATGCTGGCGTGCGTGCGTTCGCGAGGGCTGGCGGCGCGATATATCAGTGGTTACCTGCTGACGCAGCCGCCACCGGGACAACCACGCTTGATCGGCGCCGATGCGTCGCATGCCTGGGTTTCAGTGTTTTGTCCGGTGCTGGGCTGGGTGGACTTTGATCCGACCAACAATGTGCAGCCGGCGCTGGAACACATCACGCTGGCGTGGGGGCGGGATTTTTCCGATGTGTCACCGTTGCGCGGGGTGATCCTCGGCGGCGGCAATCATGATCCGGAAGTGCGGGTCACCGTAATGCCGCTGGATTAACGATGATCAAACTGTAGGAGTGAGCCTGCTCGCGATAGCGGTGTGTCAGCGGCAAATATTTCAACTGACACACCGCTATCGCGAGCAGGCTCACTCCTACAAGGAAATTGGGGTGTTTCTGGGAAGGCTGTGAGGGCCGGCGGTGAAACCGCCAGCCCCGTCACAAATCCGCAGGGTCTGATTCGATGATCAAACCCGGTGGGGTTCAGGCGTCGGGCGCCTGATCTTTCGGTGCTTCAGTTGCATCAACATCATCTTCCGTTACCACTTCACCCTCAGGGTTCAGTGCTGCTTCTTCAGCGGTTTGCTTCTTGCGCTGAAGCTTTTCCTCTTTCTTCTGTTCCTTTGCCAGGTCTCGTTGACGTTTGGCGAAGGAGTAATTGGGTTTGGCCATGGGCGTTCCTCTTGGTCGAAGGTGAGGTTGAGCGGCGCGTATTCTGCCCTGTATCGGTGCCCGGCAGTTAGCCGGGTTTTTGGTCGACCCACTTGGGCGTGACGGTCGGCTTCCAGTTATCCAGGGCATCGAGCAGTGTTTGCGGCGATTCGCTCACTTGCAGCATGTCACGGTGTGGCGCACGAACGAAGCCTTCGCCGACGATATGGTCAAGAAATGCAGTGAGTTTGCTGTAGAAACCGTTCACTTCCAGCAGGCCCAACGGTTTGCCGTGGTAGCCGAGCTGGCCCCAGGTCCAGACTTCGAACAATTCTTCCAGCGTACCGAGGCCGCCGGGCAAGGCGATGAACGCATCGCTCAGTTCAGCCATACGCGCCTTGCGCGCGTGCATGCCGTCGACCACTTCCAGGCGTGTCAGGCTTTTGTGGCCGATTTCCTTGTCCATCAGGCTCTGCGGGATGATGCCGATCACTTCGCCGCCAGCGGCCAGCGCCGCGTCGGCGACAATGCCCATCAAACCCACAGCACCACCGCCGTAGACCAGGGTCAGTTTACGTTCTGCCAAAGCCCGGCCAAGGGCAATGGCGGCTTCGGTGTAAGCCGGATCAGTGCCAGTATTGGCACCACAAAATACACACACGGATTTCAGAGACATGCCTTCCTCCTGGGTCAATCCGTCACAGGGTAATGGCTGGCACGCCTTGATCCAAGGGCTAAACTTCGCGTTCAGGCGATTCAAAGGTGCCGCTGGCGCCACAGGCGTAGGCGGCGAGCAAACTGCACAACAGACCGTTAAAGAACATGACAGGCACTCCGTCTCAGTAGATGCGCCGATCATAGGGCGGGCCGGGGAATCTGGCCGTTAGATTGTCTCGATGAGTGTCATAGCCTGAAAGTTGTATACAATTTTTGACTCAAGTCATAGGAACTTGCGAAGATTTCAGGCAGTCTTTCCACCATTCGTGTTTTTGTTAACCCTGCCTTGGAGATTCACCATGTTTTCCAAAGTTGTTGCGGTATCCCTGCTGGCGCTGGCCAGCAGCCAATTGATGGCTGCCGAGTGCAAAACCACCGTTGACTCCACCGATCAGATGTCCTTCAACACCAAGGAAATCGTGATCGACAAGAGCTGCAAGACTTTCACCGTCGAACTGACCCACTCGGGCAACCTGCCGAAGAACGTCATGGGCCATAACCTGGTGATCAGCAAAGAAGCTGACATGCAGCCAATCGCTACCGCTGGCCTGGCCGCCGGTATCGACAAGAACTACCTGCCGGAAGGTGACGCGCGCATCGTCGCTCACACCAAGATCATCGGCGCCAAGGAAACCGATTCGGTGACCTTTGACGTATCGAAGCTGGATGCCGCTGAAAAATACGGCTTCTTCTGCTCGTTCCCGGGCCACATCTCGATGATGAAAGGCACTGTCACCCTCAAGTAAATCCGGGTTCCGGTATTGCAAGAAACGCCGCTGCGCGATGATCGCCAGCGGCGTTTTTGCGTCCGGCGCAAAGCTACCGTTCGTCCGAATCAGGCGCCTACCTGTTATTTCTGACAGTAGACCACTCCTTCAAACTCGGGCTTACATGAGTCTTCTTTCCAGACGATTGCAAAGAGGATTTCCACATGAATGCCAAGAGCAAAAATTCGACCTTAGCCGACCTGAAAATCACTAGAGTGTTTTCAGGTGGGCAGGACGTTGTCGACGGCGGCACGATTTTTTCCGCAAGAGCCAACTTCACCGTCACCGGGCCTGTCGACGCCCGTCTGCAGCTCCTTATCGATGATGTGCCGAAATACAACGGCCAGACAAACAACGCGGGCGACCTGTCTTTTTTGATAGATGATCTTCCGGATGGGCGGCACGAATATCGGCTGGCCCATGAGGAGGAGCGCACCGATCCATTTATCTTGAATGCGGTTGCGACCAAACCCTTCATCGAAACGTTGAAAGATTCCAATGGGAATGTTGAGAACGGCGGCTCGACCGAAGATACCGATCTCAGCATCAATGGCTTGTGGAAGGAAGGTCAGATATGGATCTTGAACGGTGCTGCCGCTGAACCGATTGCCATGTTTCGCGTGGGCACTGACCGCACTTGGGGCGGCGATCTCAAGCTTGCAACGGGAAAAATCCATACGCTGAAAGCCAGAGCGGATGATCGATCGGTGTCCGACCTCTATACCGTGACCGTCGGCGAGGTCTCCGAAGGCGAGGTGAAGATCACTTCGCTGAAGGATTCGGAGGAGGGCGAGATCGAAGACGGTGATACTACCGCAGACACCACACTGACGATCACCGGCTCGGCGAAGGACGGCGAGGTCAAATTGCTGGATGGAGATAGCCCGACTCCGATTAAAACGTTTACGGCAGCGGATGGCACTTGGGGTGGCGAAATCGAGCTCACGGCGGGTAAAACCTATGTGCTGAAAGCCGAGGACGTAGACGGCAAACAATCCGAGACCCACACCGTGATTGTCAGCGAGGCGTCCGAAGGCGAGGTGAAGATCACTTCGCTGAAGGATTCGGAGGGGGGCGAGATCGAAGACGGTGAGACTACCGCAGACACCACACTGGCGATCACCGGCTCGGCGAAGGACGGCGAGGTCAAATTGCTGGATGGAGATAACCCGACTCCGATTAAAACGTTTACGGCAGCGGATGGCACTTGGGGTGGCGATATCGAGCTCACGGCGGGTAAAACCTATGTGCTGAAAGCCGAGGACGTAGACGGCAAACAATCCGAGACCCACACCGTGATTGTCAGCGAAGTGCCCGAAGTCGATTTAAGGATTACTTCGCTGACGGATTCGGAAAGGGAAGTAGAAAACGGTGGGAATACCGACGACACCACTCTGACAATCGGCGGCACGGCAAAAGACGGCGAGATCGAGTTGCTTGAGGGTGCTAACACGACGCCGATTGAAACGTTTACTGCGGCGAATGGCATCTGGGGTGGCGAGTTCGTCCTCGCAGCTGACGCAACCTATGTGCTGAAAGCCAAGGATGCAACTACAGAGTCTGAGACCTACACCGTGACTGTCAACGCGGCGCCCCCTGAAACTCGCGTGAAGCACTGATTGCGAGTCTGCGGATACCGCGGCGAAGCTGACGCAGGCAGCGATCTTTCGATTGTCATCCTCGAAACCGGGATCGCTGTCTGCGGCAGTTTTTGCCGTTTTTTACCCGCTCAGGGTGCGAACGGCATCACGCGTTTGTGATGAGTCTTGTTGTAGGTCGCGACGATGATGTCGAACGCTTCCCGGCGCACTGGCTCACCGTGCAGGAAAGCGTCGATCTCGGCGTACGTCACACCATGGGACGCTTCGTCCGGTTTGCCCGGCGACAGGTCTTCCAGATCCGCCGTCGGGACTTTCTCGACCAACGACTCCGGCGCGCCAAAGCTGCGCGCAATTGCGCGTACCTGATTCTTTACCAGGCCGCTGAGCGGTGCCAGATCACAAGCGCCGTCGCCGAACTTGGTGAAGAAGCCCATCACCGCTTCCGCCGCATGATCAGTGCCGATCACCAGACCATGCGCCGCGCCGGCGATGGTGTATTGGGCGACCATACGCATGCGTGCCTTGGTATTGCCGAGTACAAAGTCCACCGACACCGCGTGCTTGCCTTCAAACGCCGCCACTTCACTGGCCAGCGATTTCACCGCTGGGCCGATGTTGACCGTGTGGCGTTCGTCCGGGGCGATGAAATCCACCGAGGCCTGGGCGTCGTGCTCGTCGAACTGGGTTTCGTACGGCAGGCGCACCGCGATGAATTTGTAGCTGTTGTCGCCGGTCTGGTCGCGCAGTTCACGCATCGCGCGCTGGGCCAAGAGGCCTGCGGTCAGCGAATCGACGCCGCCGCTGATGCCCAGCACCAGTGTCTTGAGCCCCGAATTGACCAGGCAATCCTGAATAAAGGTAATCCGCCGGGCGACTTCGGCCTGCAGGGCCTTGTAGTCGGCGAATGGCGGTTGCACCTTGAGCTGCTCAGCAATCTCACGCTGTACGGCTTGCATGAATTCACTCCTTGCTAGATAGACTGGAATCGGCAGGAACCTGGAAAACGTGTCGCAAATAGGCAACAAAATTGGGGTCTTTGCAGTGGGACTTGCCTGGCTCGTCGGAGATCTTCGCCACCGGTTGGCCGTTGCAGGCAGTCATTTTAAGCACGATGCTCATCGGTTCGACACCCGGAATGTCACAGGTGAGGTTGGTGCCGATGCCGAAGCTGACGTTGATCCGACCGTGCAGCGCGCGGAAGATCTCCAGCGACTTGGGCAGGGTCAGGCTGTCGGAGAACACCAGGGTCTTGCTCATCGGGTCGATGCCGAGCCTGTGATAGTGGGCGATGCATTTTTCGCCCCACACCACAGGATCGCCGGAGTCGTGGCGCAGGCCGTCGAACAGCTTGGCGAAGAACAGGTCGAAATCGCCGAGGAAGGCATCGGTGGTGATGCAATCAGTCAGGGCGATCCCCAGCAAGCCGCGGTATTCGCGAACCCAGCAATCGAGCGCGGCGATCTGGCTGTCGATCAGCCGTGGACCGAGTTGTTGATGGGCCATGATCCATTCATGGGCCATGGTGCCCAGCGGTTTCATGTCCAGTTCACGGGACAGGTGCACGTTGCTGGTGCCGACAAAGCGTCCGGGGAAGTCGTGTTTGAGGACATTCACCACTTCAGCCTGCACACCGTACGAGAACCGCCGACGGGTGCCGAAATCGGCGACTTGCAGTTGCGACAACTCATCGGCCGAGGCGTTGGCGGTCAGCCAGTCGAATTTGCGATAAAGCTGCTCGCGCGCCTGTTCCAGCACGGTTTCACGATAGCGATAGCGGTTGCGTACTTCGCTGACGATCGCCAGCAACGGCACTTCGTAGAGGATTACGTGCAGCCATGGTCCACGCAGGCGGATGAACAACTCGCCGTTTTCGATACCGGTGTGCACATAGCGCAGGTTGAAGCGGAACAGCCCGAGGAAACGCAGGAAGTCCGGTTTGAGGAAGCTGATCCGCTCGAGAAAACTCAGTTGATCGGCGCTCAGGCTCAGCTCGGCCAGACGCTCGATCTGAAAACGGATCTCGGCCAGATACGGGCGCAGATCCTCGCTGTTGCGGCAACGGAACTCCCATTCGACTTCGACGTTGGGGTAGTTGTGCAGCACCGCCTGCATCATCGTCAGTTTGTAGAAGTCGGTGTCGAGCAGGTTCTGCACGATGCGATCGGCAAACACGCTCTCGCTCATAACGGGGTCTCCAGGTGCGCCGCGCCTGTGCGCGGTCTCATTCAATGGCGCTAGTGGCGCATATCAGGGACGAAGATTGCCAGCAGTTTTTTAAATCACCGCAGAACCCTTGTGGGAGCGAGCCTGCTCGCGAAGGCGTCATTTCAGTCAACATTGATACTGAATGTGCCGGCCTCTTCGCGAGCAGGCTCGCTCCCACATTTTTCAATCGAGTCAAATTTCCGGGCTGTCGATCTGTTCGAGCATCCACTTCACAAAATCACGCACCTTCGGCACTTCCGCCGCATGCTCCGGGTACGCCAGGTAATAGGCATCAGTGCTGGGCATGGCATGCTCAAAGGGAATGACCAGTTTGCCGTCGGCCAATTCCTCTTCCACCAGAAATCGCGGCAACAACGCCACGCCACAGCCGACCTGCGCAGCACGTATGCACATATAAAAGGTTTCGAAGCGCGGCCCGTGGTAGCTGTGCTCGGTCTGGTAACCCTGGCTGTCGAACCAGTCGTGCCACGCCTGCGGGCGCGAGGCATTTTGCAGCAGCACCAGATCGGTCAATTGCGTCGGATCAGTAAACGGTGTGTCCGGCAGGCTGCCCGGCGCGCACACCGGCACCAGTTCTTCGCCGAACAGTTTCAGGCATTCAGTCCCTGGCCGTGAACCCTGACCGAAGTAGAACGCCAGATCACTGCGCCCTTGCAGCAGATCATCGGCTTCCTGCTCGTTGCACAAATCCAGATGGATCGAAGGATGGCGTAGCCGCCAGCCTTTCAAACGCGGCACCAGCCAGCGCGCGCCGAAGGTCGAGGGCGTCGATACGCGTAAGACTTCGGTCTCGCCGCCGTAGGAGCGCAGGTAATGGGTCGACATTTCCACTTGGGTGAGAATTTTTCGTACTTCAACCAAGTACAAATCCCCGGCCGGGGTCATCTGCAAACGCCGGCGTACGCGACGGAACAACAAATGCTGCAACAGCTCTTCAAGCTGCGCGACCTGTTTGCTCACCGCGCTCTGGGTCAGGTTCAGTTCCTCGGCGGCGCGGGTGAAGCTCAAGTGCCGGGTCACGGCCTCGAAGCACTGCAACGCGGTGATCGAGGGCAAGTGGCGTTTGTTCAGCATGGCCGATCCTTTTCTTGTCTTTCTAGCGCTGCATGAATAAACGGAATGATATCTCGCGTAAAGGTCGTTTGTTGCCTTGCCATTGTGACGCTACAACTAAAGGCCTGCCCGGTCGCGAAACAGTGGCCGCACACATTCAGTTTTTTGCTTGAGGAGTGACCCATGGTTGCCGCATTGCTTGATCGTCTTGGTGTGAACCCGGCCCTTTATCAGAACGGCAAAGTGCCGGTGCATTCGCCGATCGACGGCAGCCGCATTGCCGCCGTCAATTGGGAAGGCCCGGCCGAAGTCGAGCAGCACATCAGTCGCGCAGATCATGCGTTCGAGCAGTGGCGCAAGGTGCCGGCTCCGCGTCGTGGCGAGCTGGTGCGTCAATTCGGTGAAGTACTGCGCGAATACAAGGCTGATCTCGGCGAACTGGTTTCCTGGGAGGCTGGCAAGATCACCCAGGAAGGTCTCGGTGAAGTGCAGGAGATGATCGACATCTGCGATTTCGCCGTCGGCCTGTCCCGCCAGTTGTACGGTTTGACCATCGCCTCCGAGCGTCCGGGCCATCACATGCGTGAAACCTGGCATCCGCTGGGCGTGGTCGGGGTGATCAGCGCGTTCAACTTCCCGGTCGCGGTGTGGGCGTGGAACACCACGCTGGCGCTGGTCTGCGGCAACCCGGTGGTGTGGAAACCGTCGGAGAAAACCCCGCTGACCGCACTGGCCTGCCAGGCGCTGTTTGATCGTGTAGTGAAGAACTTCACCGACGCCCCAGCGAATCTTTGCCAGGTGATTATTGGTGGTCGCGACGCTGGCGAAGCCTTGGTCGATGACCCGCGTGTTGCGCTGATCAGCGCCACCGGCAGCACACGCATGGGTCGCGAAGTGGCGCCGAAAGTCGCCGCCCGTTTCGCTCGCAGCATTCTGGAACTGGGCGGTAACAACGCGATGATCCTCGGCCCGAGCGCCGACCTCGACATGGCGGTACGCGCGATTCTGTTCAGCGCCGTCGGCACTGCCGGGCAGCGCTGCACCACCTTGCGCCGACTGATCGCGCATGAGTCGGTGAAAGAAGAAATCGTCACGCGTCTCAAGGCTGCCTACTCGAAAGTGCGCATCGGTAACCCGCTGGAAGGCAATCTGGTCGGCCCGTTGATCGACAAACACAGCTTCGAAAACATGCAGGACGCACTGGAGCAGGCGTTGAGCGAGGGTGGTCGGGTGTTTGGCGGCAAGCGTCAGCTCGAAGACCAATTCCCCAATGCCTATTACGTTTCGCCGGCCATCGTTGAAATGCCGGAGCAGAGCGACGTGGTCTGCAGCGAAACCTTCGCGCCGATTCTGTACGTGGTCGGTTACAGCGATTTCCAGGAAGCGCTGCGCCTGAATAACGCGGTGCCACAAGGCCTGTCGTCGTGCATCTTCACCACTGATGTACGCGAGGCCGAGCAGTTCATGTCGGCGATCGGCAGCGACTGCGGCATCGCCAACGTCAACATCGGCCCGAGCGGTGCCGAAATTGGCGGCGCGTTTGGTGGCGAGAAAGAAACCGGTGGTGGTCGTGAGTCGGGCTCCGATGCGTGGCGCGCGTACATGCGCCGACAGACCAACACCGTGAACTACTCGCTGGAGCTGCCGCTGGCGCAGGGCATTACCTTCGACTGACAAGTGGATATCCCCCTTGTGGGAGCGAGCCTGCTCGCGAATACCGTGGGTCAGTCGACTTAGATGTTGGCTGATATACCGCTTTCGTCGGAACGCCGCCCGGAGCAGGCTCGCTCCCACAGGGTATGCAGTGTTTGTTAGGTTTCTGTTGGAGTCTGGCAATGCCGTTACGCGAAGAGTGTCTGTGGGAAAAGCTCACGCCACAAAGGCCGGATAACACCGCGCTCAAAGGCGAAGTCAAAGTCGATGTCTGCGTGATCGGCGCCGGGTTCACCGGTTTGTCGGCGGCGCTGCATCTGTTGGAAAAAGGCAAAAGCGTCTGCGTGCTGGAAGCTCATCGCGCCGGTCACGGTGGTTCCGGACGCAACGTCGGGCTGGTCAACGCCGGCATGTGGATTCCGCCGGACGAGATCGAAGCCGGCTTCGGCGAAGCGGTCGGCAGTCAGCTCAATCGTATGCTCGGGGCCGCGCCGGCGCTGGTGTTCAGCCTTGTGGATAAATACAACATCGATTGCCAGTTGCGCCGCGAAGGCACGCTGCACATGGCGCACAACGCCAAGGGCGAGGCGGATCTGCGCAGTCGTGAACAGCAATGGAAACGCCGTGGTGCGCCGGTCGAATTGCTCACCGGCAAGGCCTGCGAGCAAGCCACCGGCACGCAAAAAATCGCTGCTGCGTTGCTCGACCGTCGCGCCGGCACGCTCAACCCGATGGCTTATGTCACCGGGCTGGCCAACGCGGTAAGCGGTCTCGGCGGGCAAATGTTCGATCATTCGCCGGTCACTCGCCTCGAACGTCAGGGCTCGAACTGGTCAGTGCAAACCGAGCACGGTTCAGTAATGGCCGAACAAGTGGTCATCGCCTCCAACGCCTACACCGAAGGTGACTGGACCGAACTCAAGCGCAACTTCTTCCCCGGTTACTACTATCAGGTCGCTTCGGTGCCGCTGACCGAGGACGCCGCGCAGCAAATTCTCCCGGGCGGGCAGGGTTCATGGGATACCCGTCAGGTGCTGAGCAGCATCCGTCGCGACAAAGAAGGGCGCTTGTTGCTCGGCAGCCTCGGCAATGGCAATCAGAAACCGACGTGGTTTCTCAAGGCCTGGGCCGACCGCGTGCAGCAGCATTACTTCCCCAATCTGAAACCCGTCGAGTGGGAATGCACCTGGACCGGGCGCATCGCTTTCACGCCCGATCACCTCATGCGCCTGTTCGAACCGGCGCCGGGACTGGTGGCCGTCACCGGTTACAACGGTCGTGGCGTCACGACTGGCACCGTGGTCGGCAAAGCCTTCGCCGACTATCTGTGTCACGGCGACCCTCAAGCTTTGCCGATTCCCTTCGCACCGATGCAGCCCTTGGCGGGTGTGGGCTTGCGCAGTTGCCTGTACGAGGCCGGGTTCTCGCTGTATCACGCGGGCCAGTGCCTGCGCATTGTCATTTGAGTGTTGAAATATGTTGCCGGAAGCGGCGCTTTTCGATGCAGCGACTAGCCTGTAATGGTGCGGGTTGTAGCAGTCCCGCACCAGCAGTGTGCAGTTCGGTGACGCCGGGCTGTTACAGGCTGGTTGCACGTCGTTTGGCGCCGCGGTTGCAATGATGGCGCGTGCGGGTTGCGCCTGAAAAAATAAAAGGTTTCACCTTCCGCGGTTTAGACGGTTGCACGCCCAATGAAAATGGGAACGAAACAGTCGAAATAACAAGAAAGCAGCGACTTTTTGAAGAATAAAAAACCGATGGCACGGCCCTTGCTCAGAGCATTCAGTGAAGTGAAGTCGCAGTGCCAACTAAAAAAAACCTTGGAGCACCACCTCATGTCCCAGACGTTTTACAAGAAAGGCTTTCTGGCCCTCGCAGTGGCTACTGCGTTGGGTGTTTCTGCGTTTGCTCAAGCTGATGTGAAAATCGGTGTAGCGGGTCCAATGACTGGCGCCAACGCGGCATTTGGCGAGCAGTACATGAAGGGTGCACAGGCAGCGGCTGACGCAGTCAACGCGGCGGGCGGCGTCAACGGGGAAAAAATCGTACTGGTCAAGGGCGATGACGCCTGCGAGCCGAAGCAGGCCGTGACGGTCGCCAAGGACCTCACCAACCAGAAAGTCGCCGGCGTGGTCGGTCACTTCTGCTCCTCTTCGACCATTCCAGCGTCGGAAATCTACGACGAAGCCGGGATCATCGCGATCACCCCGGGTTCGACCAACCCGCAAGTCACCGAGCGCGGCCTCAGCGCCATGTTCCGTATGTGCGGGCGTGACGACCAGCAAGGCATCGTGGCCGGCGACTACATCGTCGACGTGCTCAAGGGCAAGAAAGTCGTCGTACTGCACGATAAGGACACCTACGGCCAAGGCCTGGCGGATGCCACCAAGGCACAACTGGTCAAGCGCGGCGTAACGCCTGTGTTGTACGAAGGCCTGACCCGTGGTGAAAAAGACTTCAGCACCATCGTCACCAAGATCCGTGGCGCCGGCGCCGACGTCGTCTACTTCGGCGGTCTGCACCCGGAGGCCGGTCCGCTGGTTCGCCAGCTGCGTGAACAAGGCCTGAAAGACGTCAAGTTCATGTCCGATGACGGCATCGTGACTGACGAGCTGGTGACCACCGCCGGTGGCCCGCAATTCACCGATGGCGTGCTGATGACCTTCGGCGCCGACCCGCGTCTGTTACCTGAGAGCAAGACCGTAGTGGACGCATTCCGCAAGGCTGGTACCGAGCCTGAGGGCTACACCCTGTATGCCTACGCTTCGGTGCAGACCCTGGCTGCCGCGTTCAACGGCGCGAAGTCCAACAAGGGCGAAGAGGCTGCGGCCTGGCTGAAGAAAAATCCGGTGAAAACCGTCATGGGCGAAAAAACCTGGGACTCCAAGGGCGACCTGAAAGTCTCCGACTACGTGGTTTACCAGTGGGACAAGGACGGCAAATATCACCAGCTGGAAAAACAGAAGTAAGGGCTGACGCGATCGGCTGATCCGCACCGATCCAATGTGCGAGCGAGCCTGCTCGCGAAGACGGAATGACTGCCAACACATGTGTTGAATGATCGACCGCATTCGCGAGCAGGCTCGCTCCCACAGGAGCGGTGCGGGTCGGCTGATCGTGGCTGACATTGCTCCGACGTAAATCTGTATTTTTCCTAGAAGAACCGCACACCACAGGTGTGCAGGTTCTCACTGCGTGAGATTGCGTTATGGATGGTATTTTCCTGCAGCAACTGGTCAACGGCCTGACCCTCGGGTCGGTCTATGGCCTGATCGCCATCGGCTACACAATGGTCTACGGCATCATCGGCATGATCAACTTCGCCCACGGCGAGGTTTACATGATTTCTGCTTACCTGGCGGCAATCAGTCTGGCTCTGCTGGCGTACTTCGGTATTGAATCCTTCCCGCTGCTGATGCTCGGCACGCTGATTTTCACCATCGTGATCACGGCGGTGTATGGCTGGGTCATCGAGCGAGTCGCTTACAAACCCCTGCGCAACTCCACCCGACTGGCCCCGTTGATCAGCGCCATCGGCATCTCCCTGATCCTGCAAAACTACGCACAGATCGCTCAAGGCGCCAAGCAACAGGGCGTGCCAACCCTGTTGAGCGGGGCATGGCGTGTCGAAGTCGGTACTGGCTTCGTGCAACTGACCTACACCAAAGTCTTCATTCTGGTGGCCGCGTTCGTCGGTATGGGCCTGCTGACCTACGTCATCAAGTACACCAAGCTCGGACGCATGTGCCGTGCGACCCAGCAAGACCGCAAGATGGCTTCGATCCTCGGCATCAATACCGACCGGGTCATTTCCTATGTGTTCATCATCGGTGCAGCCATGGCGGCGCTGGCCGGTGTATTGATCACCATGAACTACGGCACTTTCGACTTCTATGCCGGCTTCATTATCGGCATCAAGGCGTTCACCGCGGCGGTGCTTGGCGGGATCGGTTCACTGCCTGGGGCAATGCTCGGCGGGATCATCCTCGGCATTTCCGAGTCGCTGTTCTCCGGTCTGGTCAACTCCGACTACAAAGACGTGTTCAGCTTCTCGCTGCTCGTACTTGTTCTGGTCTTCCGGCCGCAGGGCCTGTTGGGCCGTCCTCTTGTGTCGAAGGTGTAAGCGATGTCTTCAACCACTCAAAAATCCATCGATATCAAAAAAAGCCTGGTTGAGGCGATTCTTGCCGGCCTGATTGCCCTGATCGTTTTCGGCCCGATTGTCGGTGTTGTGCTCGAGGGTTACAGTTTCAACCTCGAACCGACCCGCGTGGCCTGGATCATTGGCATTGTCATGATTGGCCGCTTTGCCCTCAGCCTGTTCCTGCAAACGCCCAAGGGCCTGAAAATTCTCGACGGATTCGAGAGCACCGGCTCTGGTGTGCACGTGCTGCCTGCCGATCACAAATCCTCGCTGCGCTGGATCATCCCGCTGCTGATTGTGCTGGCCGTCATCGTGCCGTTTGTCTCCAACTCCTATCTGCTCGGCGTGGTCATCCTCGGGTTGATCTACGTGCTGCTGGGGCTTGGGCTGAACATCGTAGTCGGTCTGGCCGGTCTGCTCGATCTGGGTTACGTCGCGTTCTACGCCATCGGCGCTTACGGTCTGGCGCTGGGTTATCAATACCTCGGTCTGGGTTTCTGGACGGTGCTGCCACTGGCGGCGATCACTGCCGGGCTGGCCGGGTGCATCCTCGGTTTCCCGGTGTTGCGTCTGCACGGCGACTACCTGGCGATCGTGACCCTGGGCTTCGGTGAAATCATTCGCCTGGTCCTCAATAACTGGTTGTCCCTGACTGGCGGCCCGAACGGCATGCCGGCGCCGCTGCCGACGTTCTTCGGTCTGGAGTTCGGCAAACGGGCGAAGGATGGCGGGGTGCCGTTTCATGAGTTCTTCGGTATCGCCTACAACCCGGACGTAAAGTACTACTTCATCTACGCGGTGTTGTTCCTCGTGGTGCTGGCCGTGCTGTACATCAAGCATCGTCTGGTGAAGATGCCGGTCGGCCGCGCCTGGGAAGCCTTGCGTGAAGATGAAATCGCCTGCCGCTCGATGGGCCTCAACCACGTGCTGGTCAAGCTTTCGGCGTTCACCATCGGTGCGTCGACCGCAGGTCTGGCCGGGGTGTTTTTCGCCACCTACCAAGGCTTCGTCAACCCGACCTCGTTCACCTTCTTCGAGTCGGCGCTGATCCTCGCCATCGTCGTACTCGGCGGTATGGGCTCGACCATCGGCGTGGTGATCGCTGCATTCGTACTCACCGTCGCCCCGGAATTGCTGCGTGGCTTCGCCGAATATCGCGTGCTGCTGTTCGGCATCCTGATGGTGTTGATGATGATCTGGCGACCACGCGGGCTGATTCGCATCAGCCGTACCGGGGTCACTCCACGCAAAGGTGCCATTCACTATGAGAGGACTGCGCCATGAGTGAAGTCGTACTCTCTGTTGAAAAACTGATGATGCATTTCGGTGGCATCAAGGCCTTGAGCGATGTCAGCCTGAAGGTCAAACGCAACTCGATTTTCGCCCTGATCGGCCCCAACGGCGCCGGCAAAACCACAGTGTTCAATTGCCTGACCGGGTTCTACAAAGCCTCGGGCGGCAAGATCGAACTCAATGTGCGCGGCCAGCAGACCAACGTCATCCAGTTGCTGGGCGAGTCGTTCAAACCGACGGATTTTGTCTCACCGAAATCTTTCCTCAGCCGCATGTACTACAAGATGTTCGGCGGTACGCACCTGGTAAACCGTGCAGGCCTGGCGCGAACCTTTCAGAACATTCGCCTGTTCAAGGAAATGTCGGTGCTGGAAAACCTGCTGGTGGCCCAGCACATGTGGGTCAACCGCAACATGCTCGCCGGCATCCTCAACACCAAGGGCTACCGCAAGGCCGAAAGTGACGCGCTGGACTGCGCGTTCTACTGGCTGGAAGTGGTCGATCTGGTGGACTGTGCCAACCGTCTCGCCGGTGAGCTTTCCTACGGTCAGCAACGCCGTCTGGAGATCGCCCGGGCCATGTGCACGCGGCCGCAGATCATCTGCCTCGACGAACCGGCCGCCGGCCTCAACCCTCAGGAAACCGAAGCGCTGAGCGCGATGATCCGGCTGCTGCGCGACGAGCACGATCTGACCGTGGTGCTGATCGAACACGACATGGGCATGGTTATGAGTATTTCCGATCACATCGTGGTGCTGGACCACGGCATCGTCATCGCCGAAGGCGGGCCTGAAGCGATCCGTAACGATCCGAAAGTGATCGCCGCCTACCTCGGCGCCGATGAAGAGGAAGTGGCATGACCCAACCGATCCTCGAACTGAAAGACCTCGACGTCTTCTACGGCCCGATCCAGGCGCTCAAAGGTGTTTCGCTGCAGATCAATGAAGGGGAAACCGTCAGCCTGATCGGCTCCAACGGCGCCGGCAAATCGACGTTGCTGATGTCGATCTTCGGTCAGCCACGGGCGGCAAGCGGGCAGATTCTTTATCAGGGCGTAGACATTACCCACAAGTCCTCGCACTACATCGCTTCCAACGGCATTGCGCAGTCGCCGGAAGGGCGGCGAGTGTTCCCTGACATGACCGTCGAGGAAAACCTGCTGATGGGCACCATCCCGATTGGTGACAAGTACGCCAAAGAGGACATGCAGCGGATGTTCGAGCTGTTCCCTCGGCTTGAAGAGCGGCGCACGCAGCGGGCAATGACCATGTCCGGTGGCGAGCAGCAAATGCTCGCCATTGCCCGGGCGTTGATGAGTCGGCCGAAGCTGTTGCTGCTCGATGAGCCTAGCCTTGGGTTGGCGCCGATTGTGGTAAAGCAGATCTTCGCGACCCTGCGGGAACTGGCGAAAACCGGCATGACCATTTTCCTCGTCGAGCAGAACGCCAACCATGCGCTGAAGCTGTCGGACCGGGCGTATGTGATGGTCAACGGCGAGATTCGCCTGACAGGTACCGGTAAAGAGCTGCTGGTGAACGAGGAGGTGCGTAACGCCTATCTGGGCGGGCACTGATTCTTCATAAGTTGTCCACAAACCCCGACACGCAAATGTCGGGGTTTTTTTATCTCTCATAGCCACCGCAAAACCCTGTAGGAGTGAGCCTGCTCGCGATCGCGGTTTCCCATTCGCCATCATCGGTGGCTGGTGCACCGGTATCGCGAGCAGGCTCACTCCTACAGTTGATCTGCGCCAGAATCCAGAATTGTGGAAAACAAATTCTCCAAGCTGCCAAAGCGCGACATATAGACGCTGCAAATGGCTGTTTTTGCACAGTTTTGACTTGTCCCCGGTTACTGTGGAGCTGGCTGTGAATAACGTGGGTGTATCTAGTTGCAGGCCTTGTAATCCGTGGCTTGCAAGTGTGTGGTTGTTTTTTGATCAGGTGTTTTTGCTGAGGCTGAAGGCGTCGTTGTCAACCTTTTTCTAGGCATCGCCTCTTAGGCAATTCGACGTGAACAGGCCTGTGGATAAGTCTGTGATTAAACTCTGGAAAGACTGCGCTGAGGGCCGTAATTGCTGGCCTCGCGCAATCACTGTGCTGACTGACCTGTCGTGCAAAATGCCATGTCCCGCACATCCGCCACTTCAGGGTCAAGCAAAAAACTTTCTATTTCGCCCGAAAAGCCTTGTGTGGCGCGGCTTTGCGCGATAGTACTTGCCCCCGGAAACTGTGGAAGGGGCTGTGGATAACATGCGTGCACATGGCTACAGGCCACGGCGGCTATGGCGCCGGCGGGGTTGGTTGTTTTTTGTACACTTTGTAGCAGTTGCCCGTGAGTGCCGGGCCGGGCATGCTGCCTGCTGATTTTCTATTCCAAGGGCTGCCCCGGCGGCCGAAGCAAGGAGAACACGATGTCCAACACCCTGTTTATCACCGGCGCGACGTCCGGATTTGGTGAAGCCTGTGCCCGCCGTTTTGCCGAGGCTGGCTGGAAACTGGTGCTGACCGGTCGTCGTGAAGAACGCCTCAATGCGCTGTGCGCCGAGCTGTCGAAGCAGACCGAAGTGCATGGTCTGGTGCTCGATGTGCGTGATCGCAAGGCGATGGAGGAGGCGATTGCCAACTTGCCGCCATCGTTCGCCAAGCTGCGTGGCCTGATCAACAACGCAGGTTTAGCGCTGGGCGTGGACCCGGCGCCGAAGTGCGATCTGGACGATTGGGACACCATGGTCGACACCAACGTCAAAGGCCTGATGTACGCAACCCGCCTGCTGCTGCCGCGCCTGATCGCCCACGGCCGTGGCGCCGGCATCGTCAACCTTGGCTCCATCGCCGGCAACTATCCGTATCCGGGCAGCCATGTGTATGGCGCGACCAAGGCGTTCGTTAAACAGTTCTCGCTGAACCTGCGTTGCGACTTGCAGGGCACCGGCGTGCGGGTCAGCAACATTGAGCCTGGGCTGTGTGAAAGCGAGTTCTCGCTGGTGCGTTTTGCTGGCGATCAGGAGCGTTACAACGCGACCTACGCGGGTGCCGAGCCGATCCAGCCGCAGGACATCGCCGAGACGATTTTCTGGGTGATGAATGCGCCGGCGCACATCAACATCAACAGCCTCGAGTTGATGCCGGTGAGCCAGACCTGGGCCGGTTTTGCCATCGAGCGGAACAAGGCTTAAGACCGCGTTGAAGCCCTTCGCGAGCAGGCTCGCTCCCACATTGGAATGCATTTCAAAGTGGGAGCGAGCCTGCTCGCGAAGGGGGCAAATCGGCCAAAACAGGGCGATAAGGTAAACTCCCCTCGCAACAACCTAACCGCACCCCGCGGTTTTCAAGGTTTTTCGAGGAGTCAAAGTGAGTAACCGAGGTGAGCAGGCACTGCTCAAACAATCGACCATTCTGATGTTGGCTGTGGCGATTGCCGGGATCGTCACCGGTTTTGTTTCAGGTTCGCAATCCATCCTGTTCGATGGTTTTTTCTCGCTGATCGCAACGTTCATCAAAGTTCTGATGCTGATCACTGCCAAGCTGATCGCCAAGGAAAGCAATCACCGTTTCCAGTTCGGTTTCTGGCATCTGGAGCCGATGGTGCTGCTGATCGAAGGCAGCTTCCTGATGTTGATCGCGATCTACGCGTTCCTCAACGGCGTGTTCGGCATCATCAACGGTGGCCGCGAGATCGAGTTGGGCCTGGTGATCATTTATGCGGCGGTGTTTACCGTTGTCGAGTTCGCCTACTTCTTCTACGTCCGGCAGCGTAACCGCAAGCTCAAATCCAGCCTGATCCAGTTCGACAACATCAGTTGGCTGGTGGACGCGATGCTGTCCGTGGGCTTGTTGATCAGTTTCCTCGCGGCGCTGCTGCTCAAGTCCCAGGGTTATGGTCAGTGGGCGGTGTATGTCGACCCGTTGATCCTGATCGTACTGGCGCTGACCATGTTGCCGCCGGCGTTCAAGATCCTTGGGCCGGCGCTGCGCGATGTCTTGGGGATCGCCCCGGACACGCTGGATGATCAGGTGCGCCAGGTGATGGAGGCGGCGAAAACCGAGCATGGTTTCGACGATTACGTGTCGTACGTGCAGAAGCACGGGCGGGCACGGTTTATCGAAATTCATGTGGTGTTGCCGGCGGATTATGCGTTGAGCAATGTCGGACAGCTGGATGCGTTACGCGAAGAGATTTCGGCGAAGCTGGGCAAGCCGGATGCGGCGCGCTGGTTGACCATCAGCTTTACCGGGGACAAGAAATGGATCGCTTAGAGACCGCATAACGGCCATTCGCGAGCAGGCTCGCTCCCACATTGAATTGCGCTGAACACACTATTTGTGAGCCGCACAATCAACTGTGGGAGCGAGCCTGCTCGCGAAAGCGATCTATAAATCAGCGAAGATATTCAGCCAGACCGTGGTAACAAGTCGCCAAGTGATAAGGCGTAGTCGAAGGCATGTCCTTACGGCTCACCTCTCCCAATTCATCCCGGCACTCATGCCAGCCACCGGCATGCAGAAACCGCTGCTGCAACGCCTGCAACTGGCGCAGCACCACCGCTTCACTGCCCTGACGCAAGGTCAGCGCGCGCAGATATTCCGCCTGAGCCCAGATCCGCTGAGTCGAGTCTCGCGGGCGTCCGTCCATTTCCAGATCGAGCATCGCCCGCACCGCGCCGGATGGCTGCACCACACCGTATTGCTCGGTGAAGGCAAACGCCCGGTCGAGCGCCGCGTGCAGTTTCGAACCCCGCAGCAACGCTGACGATTCCAGCAGGAAATACCATTCGAATTGATGCCCAGGCTCATACCAGTTATCCACAGCCCCGAGCGGTTTTTCCATCAACACGCCATATTGCGGATCGACGAACTGCTTGTGCATGGCTGTGCATAACTCCAGCAATGCCTGCTGCGTCTGTACATCTTCACGAACCGCCAGGGTGGCGAGAAACGCTTCGGCCAGATGCATCAACGGATTTTGCAGCGGACCGGTCTGCAGGGTGATCCAGTCGCGCTCCAGGCAGGCTTCGTACAAGCCATCACCGGTGGCAAAGCGCCGGCCAATGATTTCCAGCGCCGCATTCAACGTCGACTCGACCAGCGGATCGCCGGACTTTGCCCAGTAATGCGCGCAGGCAAACAGGATGAAGGCGTGGGTGTAGAGGTCTTTGCGCTGATCCAGCGGCTTGCCTTGTGCGTCGATGCTGTAGAACCAGCCGCCGTGTTTGGCATCATGGAAGTGCCGTTGCAGCGAGCGGAACAGCGCCGCGGCGCGGACTTCAGCGTTATCCACAACCCCGATCAGACTGGAAAACAGATACAGCTGCCGCGCGCAGGCCATCGCCCGGTAGCGCTGCGGTGGCAGCGGTTGGTGCGCGGCGTCCAGCGCCTCAAAGGGCAGCGCCATGTCGGCGTTCCAGCCCGGGCCTTGCCAGAGGGGCACGATCACATTGACGAAGTGCTGTTGCACATCATCGAACAGGGCGGTCAATTCGGGCAGGGCGGTGGAGCGGGAAGCGTGGGGCATGGGCGGACGTCGTCACGGCTGGGGCGATTGCGCGACATGGTAGCAGAGAGACCGGCCTGAGCGATGTGGTGTCTGTCAGTCCGCCTTCGCGAGCAGGCTCGCTCCCACAGTGGATTTGCAGCGTATACAAAACCTGTGGGAGCGAGCCTGCTCGCGAAAGGGCAGTTCAGGCGATAGAGATCAGCCGGCCAGCAACCAGGCCCCAGTCACTGCCGAAGCCGCTCCGGCCAACCGCACCAACGGTGCAGCCGCCCGAGGTAGAAAACGCACCACCGCATAACCAGCGGCATGCAATGCAGCCGTCGCGGCGACAAAACCCGCCGCATACGCCCAAGGATTGCTCATGTCCGGCAACTCCAGCCCATGCGCCACACCGTGGAACAACGCAAACACCGCCGTCGCCACCACCGCCATGACCAACGGCGGACGCACCGCCAGCGCTACCGCCAGACCCAACGCCAGCACCGACGCAGCAATCCCGCTTTCCAGCGCCGGCAATTGCAGCCCTTCAAAACCGAGCATGCCGCCAATCAGCATGGTGCCGACAAACGTGCACGGCAGCGCCCAACGCGCCGCGCCTTGCTGCTGCGCCGCCCACAAACCGACTGCCACCATCGCCAGCAAATGGTCGAGGCCGCCGATCGGGTGGCTGATGCCGGCGATCAAGCCACTGTCGCCATGCCCCGGATGCGCGAAGGCCAGCGCCGGGGTCAGCAGCAGCGCCACAGCGCCAAGAATACGTTTGAGTGTCATGGATGAGCTTCCTTGTTGATCAGTGAATCAGGCTGCGGTCAGCAGGCCCTGGCGTTCGATGAAGGCGATGATTTGCTCAAGGCCCTGACCGGTTTTCTGGTTGCTGAAGACGAACGGCTTGCCGTTGCGCATGCGTTTGGTGTCGCTGTCCATCATCTCCAGCGAGGCGCCCACCAGCGGCGCCAGGTCGATCTTGTTGATCACCAGCAGGTCGGATTTGCAAATGCCCGGCCCGCCCTTGCGCGGCAGCTTGTCGCCGGCCGAGACGTCGATCACGTAGATGGTCAGGTCGGACAGCTCCGGGCTGAAGGTCGCTGAGAGGTTGTCGCCGCCGGATTCCACCAGAATCAGATCCAGCCCCGGAAAACGCCGGTTCAGTTGATCGACCGCTTCCAGGTTGATCGAGGCGTCTTCACGGATCGCCGTGTGCGGGCAGCCACCGGTTTCCACGCCGATGATCCGCTCGGGCGCGAGGGCTTCATTGCGCACGAGAAAATCGGCGTCTTCGCGGGTGTAGATGTCGTTGGTGACCACGGCGAGGTTGTAGCGCTCGCGCAAGGCCAGGCACAAGGCCAGGGTCAACGCGGTTTTGCCAGAACCGACCGGGCCGCCGATGCCGACGCGCAGAGGTTGTGTGTTCATTAATGTTTCTCCTAGGAGCGAAAGAGGCGGCTGTACTGGCGCTCGTGGGCCATGCACGCCAGGGACAGGCCGAACGCGGCGCTGCCCATGTGTTCGGGGTTGATTCGGCTCGCATCCTGCTGCGCTTGTTGCAGCAGCGGCAGCAGTTCGCTGGTCAGGCGTTGCGCGGCTTGCTGACCCAGCGGCAGGGTTTTCATCAGTACGGCGAGCTGGTTTTCCAGCCAGCTCCACAGCCACGCGGCGAGGGCGTCCTGTGGGTTGATGCCCCAGGCGCGCGCGGCCAGCGCCCAGCACAGAGCCAGGTGCGGTTCTGAACATTGATCGAGAAAGTCGCGGGCGGGCGTGTCGAGTTCAGGCAAACCATTGAGCAATTGCTGCAACGAATAGCCCATCTGCCGGCTCTCCAGATGCAACTCGCGAGTCTCGCGGCTGGCGCGGTGGCTTTCGCAGAGGATCAGCAACTCGCTCCAGTTTTCATCCGCCGCCGCCTGACAATGCGCGAGCAACAGCGGCGCTTCAAAACGCGAAAGATTGAGCAGCAACTGATCGCTGATCCAGCGGCGGGCGTCGTCCGGTTTTTTCACCCGGCCGTTATCCACAGCCATTTCCAGGCCTTGCGAATAGCTGTAGCCGCCAATCGGCAGTTGCGGACTGGCCAGGCGCAGCAGCGCCCAGGCCGGATTCACAGGCGTACGCCGAACTGATGGAGTTTCGGCGCGTAATTGAAGTCTTCGTCGCCGTGTCGGGAATGGTGATGGCCGCCGCCGTAGGCACCGTGTTCCGGCTGGAACGGTGCTTCAATGGCTTTGACCTGGGCGCCAAGCTGTTCGAGCATCGCTTTGAGGACGTAATCGTCGAGCAGACGCAACCAGCCATCGCCAACTTGCAGGGCGACGTGGCGATTACCCAGGTGATAAGCCGCGCGGGTCAGTTCGAAGGCGTTGGCGCAGGTGACGTGCAGCAATTGCTCGGGGCGGGCGCAGACGCGGACGATGCGGCCGTCTTCGGCTTGCAGGCACTCGCCATCAAACAGTGGCGGCTGACCGCGCTCCAAAAACAACCCGACGTCTTCGCCCTCGGCACTGAAACAGCGCAAACGGCTTTTGCTCCGCGCTTCGAAGGTCAGGTGCAACTCGGCGGCCCAGACGGGTTGAGGGTCGATTCTGCGGTGAATCACCAGCATCGGAAAACTTCCAGCTATGGACAATGATTGGTCTAGAGCAAGGGCCTTGCCAATCGGACGAGATGTAGGAAATCCCTGTCGGAGCGTAGTGGATGTTTCAAGATGTTGCGGGAATATGAAAGGTTTTGGTGCGTGAAGACTTTTTTATGCACCAAATGGAGGCCGTGACGCCGCACCTTTGTAGGAGTGAGCCTGCTCGCGATAGCGGAGTGTCAGTCAGCAAATATGTAGCTGATAAACCGCTATCGCGAGCAGGCTCACTCCTACAGGGGGACCGGAGGTATCAGTAAGGAAGAGTTGTTACTCGGTACTGCCCAGGCCTTGCCAATGCTTGAGCCCGATAAAGATAAAGCGCAGTTGCTGGGTGATCTTCGCCTGCGGCGTCAGATGCTCCGGCAGGGCTTCGGCGGGCGGGTCGATGATGTCGGGGAGGGTGGCAAACACCGATTTGACGATCAGATCTGCCATCACGCTCAGGCCCTCGGCGTCCAGATGCTGAAGCTTGGGCATCATCGTCAGATCGGCAGCCAGGTCGGAACTGATGTTCTCGCGCAAGCGCCCGATCGCTTGGCGCACGGGCAGCGAGCCGCCGTACTGCTCACGAGCGAGAAACAGGAATTGCGAGCGATTGGCGCTGACCACGTCGAGGAAGATCCGCACCGAAGCATCGATAATGCCGCCCATGACGAATTCGTTGTGCCGTACCAGGCGAATGGTTTCGCGGAAGGTCTGGCCGACTTCGCTGACCAGCACCAGGCCCAGCTCATCCATATCGGCGAAATGCCGGTAGAAACCGGTGGGCACGATTCCGGCGGTTTTGGTTACTTCGCGCAGGCTCAGGCTGCCGAATCCTCGGCCGCTTTCCATCAAGTGGCGGGCAGCGTCCATCAGGGCGTTGCGGGTCTGTTGTTTCTGTTCGGCGCGGGGCAGCATCGCAGGGTGTGTTCTATGGCAGGACAAGCGCCGCACTCTAGCAAATCGGCTTTGTCGGCGTCGAACGGGAGGAGGTGGGGCGAAAGGTTTTACCGGGTCAGAAAAGTCAAAAGCCCAATCCGTTGATTGGGCTTTTTTTCCAGGCCGCCATGGGCTTAGCTCAATTTGCTGTTGCGTTCGATCACACGGTCACCACCACCTTCGGCGAGGGTTTGACCTTGTGGAGTGCGGTCGCCGCCATCAGAAGCCAGGGTTTGGCCTTGTGGAGTGCGGTCGCTACCATCGGACGCCAAGGTTTGACCCTGTGGAGTGCGGTCGCCACCGTCAGAAGCCAAGGTCTGGCCTTGTGGAGTCTTGTCGTAGCCGTCCTGAACCAGACCTTTCTCTTCCAGGCGATCACGGCCACCTTCAGCCAGAGTCTGACCTTGTGGGGTACGGTCCGAACCATCAGCTGCTATGGTTTGGCTGAATACCGAGTGGCTGGATTTCACTTGCGGAGTAGCCTGATCGGCAGCGGGCAGGGCGAAAGCAGTGCTGGCTAGCATCGACAGGGTAAGGCTGAGCAGTAATTGGCGTTTCATGATGGGTTGCTCCTTGGGAGGGCGATAAAGTGGGTACGAGGGCAATGCTACTCTCGATAAGTCGATATAAAAGTTCATAAACGCAATGGTAATAATCAACAGAATTGATTGTTCTGCCGGGAGGCTCTAGATCGCGGCTTTGCGGGCGACGGTTTTGCACCGGAGTGGGTATTTCCGACTCACTCGCGCCTCGCAAAAGTGCGGGTCGCGGTAACACTGTTCGACTGATCGGTCAGATTTCGCGCGACTTTTTGCGCGGTAATCGGCCTTTCGATTAAACCTGCGGCTGGTTTGCCAGTCGTAGATTTCATGAGGGCCGCTTTGGCCCGCCGTTTCAGCCGTGCGCCGCAGTCTTTGCGTGCGGTCGTGATCAGGAGCTTTGTGCATGACGCGCACTGGAAAAATCTTCAGCTGGACCTTCGCCATCCTCGTGCTGCTACTGGCCGTGCTGGTATTGATCATCGTGTTCTTCGACTGGAACCGGATCAAACCGCCGCTCAACGCCAAAGTCTCGGAAGAACTGCACCGACCGTTTGCCATCAATGGCAACCTCGCGGTGATCTGGCAGCGCGAGCCGGACGAGGGTGGCTGGCGTGCGTGGGTGCCGTGGCCGCATGTGGTCGCTGAGGATTTGAGCCTGGGCAACCCGGACTGGTCGAAAAAACCGCAAATGGTCACGCTCAAGCGCGTTGAGCTGCGTATCTCGCCATTGGCGCTGTTGGCGCAACGGGTGGTGATTCCGCGCATCGACCTGACCGAACCGAATGCCGAGTTGCAGCGTCTGGCCGATGGCCGCGCCAACTGGACATTCAAGTTCGACCCGAAAGATCCGAATGCCGAGCCGTCGAATTGGGTGGTTGATATTGGCGCCATCGGGTTCGACAAGGGCCACGTCACTCTCGACGACCAGACGCTCAAAACCAATCTTGATGTGCTGATCGATCCGCTGGGCAAGCCGATTCCCTACAGCGACATCGTCGGTGCCAAAGCGGCGAAAACCGCGCAGGACAAGGGCGGCTCACCGCAGGATTATGCGTTTGCTCTGAAGGTCAAAGGCCAATACCACGGCCAGAACCTCACAGGCCAAGGCAAGATCGGCGGTCTGCTCGCCTTGCAGGACGCGAGCAAGCCATTCCCGCTGCAGGCTCAGGCGAAGATTGGCGACACCCGCATCGAACTGGCCGGCACGCTGACCGATCCACTGAACCTAGGCGCCCTTGATCTGCGCCTGAAACTGGCCGGTGCCAGCCTCGGCAATCTTTATCCGCTGACTGGGGTGACACTGCCGGACACACCGCCGTACGCCACCGACGGCCATTTGATTGCCAAGCTGCACGACGAGGCCGGGGCGAAATTCACCTACGAGCAGTTCAACGGCAAGATCGGCAGCAGTGATATCCATGGCGACCTGACCTACGTCGCCAGCCAGCCACGGCCAAAACTCAGCGGCGCGTTGCTCTCCAATCAACTGCTGTTCGCCGATCTCGCACCACTGATCGGCGCCGACTCCAATGACAAACAAAAGGCTCGCGGCGGCGATAGCAAACAGCCGGCCGATAAAGTGCTGCCGGTGGAAGAGTTCAAGACCGATCGCTGGCGCGCGATGGACGCCGACGTCGAGTTCACCGGCAAGCGCATCGTCCACAGCGAGAAACTGCCGTTCAACGACCTCTATACCCACCTGAAACTCAACGATGGCGAACTGAGCCTGGAGCCGCTGCGCTTCGGTGTGGCGGGCGGCAATCTTGATGCACAGATTCGCCTCAACGGTCGCACCGAGCCGCTGGAAGGTCGCGCCAAACTGACCGCGCGCCGCTTCAAACTCAAAGAGTTGTTCCCGACCTTTGAACCGATGAAGACCAGTTTCGGTGAGCTCAATGGCGACGCCGATATCACTGGGCGCGGCAACTCGGTGGCCAAGCTGCTGGGTGGGGCCAATGGCAAATTGAAGATGCTGATCAACGATGGCGCGATCAGCCGTGAGCTGATGGAACTGGCCGGGCTCAACGTCGGCAACTATGTGGTCGGCAAGATCTTTGGCGACAAGGAAGTGAAGATCAACTGCGCAGCGGCGGACTTCGACATCAAGAGCGGTCTGGCCACCACGCAGTTGTTTGTCTTCGATACCGAGAACGCGATCATTTACATCGACGGCACGGCGAACATGGCCACCGAGCAACTGGATCTGACCGTGACGCCGGAATCCAAGGGCTGGCGGTTGATTTCCCTGCGCTCGCCGCTGTACGTGCGTGGCAAGTTCATCAAGCCGGATGCGGGTGTGAAGGCTGTGCCGCTGATGTTGCGCGGGGCGGGGATGGTGGCGCTGGGCGTGATCGCAGCGCCAGCGGCGGGGCTGTTGGCGCTGGTAGCGCCGAGTGGTGGCGAGCCGAATCAGTGTGCGCCGTTGCTGGAGCAGATGAAGGCGGGCAAGGCGCCGGTTACCGTCAAACCCACTAAATAGTCGGTGCCCGTAAGGGCCCCTTCGCGAGCAGGCTCGCTCCCACATTTGAAATGCATTCCAATGTGGGAGCGAGCCTGCTCGCGAAGGCGGTTTTGAAGGGTTACAGGTCTTTCAGGATGTCAGCCATGTCATCGGCATGCTCTTCTTCCTGCGCCAGAATATCTTCGAAGATCCGTCGGGTTGTCGGGTCTTTCTCGCCGATGTACTGGATGATTTCGCGGTAGCTGTCGATGGCGATGCGCTCGGCCACCAGGTCCTCGTAAACCATTTCTTTCAGGGTTTCCCCGGCCACGTATTGCGCGTGGGACATTTTCGACAGCATGTCGGGGTTGAACTCCGGCTCGCCACCCAATTGCACAATGCGCTCGGCCAGGCGATCGGCGTGCTGGGCTTCCTGAGTGGCGTGTTCGAGAAACTCTTCGGCGGCCACGCTGGCATTCACACCGGTGGCCATGAAGTAGTGGCGCTTGTAGCGCAACACGCAGACCAGTTCAGTGGCCAGCGATTCATTGAGCAAGCGCAGCACCTCTTCACGGTCGGCGCTGTAGCCCTCGGTGACGGCGCCGTTTTCGACGTGTTGGCGCGCACGGTCGCGCAGTGTTTGGACATCTGACAGATGCAGGTCGTCGCTCATTTCGATCTCCTGGAGGCTAATCCGATGGGCGCCACGTTCTGCGGACGCGGTCGCTTCCTAAGCTGTGAGTCATGAGCGTTGCAAAAAGTTTTATCGGTTTACGCAACCCCTGCAGGCGCTGCCGAAGGCTGCAATCTCGGTGCCAGCCCGGACAAAACTGCCTCCTCCCGCAACCAGGCAAAAAACGCCCGCACCGGTGGATGCCGTTCGCGCCCCGGCACACACAACGCGCTGTACCCGGCGCCATCGACTTGAACCTGACCCATGAACGGCACCAGCAAGCCACTGGCAACACTCTCCGACACCAGAATATTGCTCGCCAGCACCAGCCCTTGCCCGGCGATCGCCGCTTGCAGGGCGTAATGCTCTTCATCGTATTCGCGGATGGCCGGCTGCGGGTTCAACCAGTTTTCGCCGGCCTTCGCGCACCACGCTTCCCAGCCATGGGCGTAAAGCTTGGAGTTGTGCCAGCGCACGCTGATCAACGTCGGTGTGCGCCGCGCGGCCAGCGCCACTTGCTCGGGCGAGCCGTAAACACCGAATGATTCATCGAACAGGCACAGGCCATAAAGGTTCGGGTAGTCGTCGAGGCTGTAGCGCAACACCAGATCGACGCTGGCGTCCTGATGCAGATCGATGACTTCACAGTGAGTATCGAGGCGCACGTTGATGTTCGGATGCTGGGCATAAAAGCGCCCGAGGCGCGGCACCAGCCACAGTGCTGCGAAGGCGGCGGTGGTCGATAGCGTCAGCGTGCTGGCGTTGCGCTGCGGGCGCAGGGTGTCGACGCTTTGCGCCACTTCCAGCAGCGCGCCATGCAAGCTGCGAAACAGGCGCTCGCCGCCCTCGGTCAGACGAACCTGGCGCGGCAGACGCTCGAACAACGCGACGCCAAGCCAGTCTTCCAGCGAACGAATCTGGTGCGAAATCGCCGTGGGCGTGACCGACAGTTCTTCGGCGGCAGCCTTGAAACTGAGCAGCCGTGATGCCGATTCAAAAGCGCGCAGGGCGGTGAGTGGCAGCGAGGCGAACATGAAAAGCTCCATGGATGAAATGAATTCATCCCGACTGATTTTTGCTCATTTGAGGCAACGGTGTGCTGCCTGCAATCTGCAGCGACACAGCCATCAAAGTCTAGCCTCAAGGAGTTTCAGATGAGCAAAATTCTTGCGATCCATGCCAGCCCCCGGGGTGACCGTTCTCACTCGCGGCACCTGGCGGAACATTTTCTCAGTGCCTGGCAGGTGCGTCATCCGCAGGCGCAGGTGACTCGCCGCGAGGTCGGGCGGGCACTGATTCCGGCGGTCAACGAAGCCTTTGTCGCCGCCGCGTTTTATCCACAGCCTGAAGCGCGTCCATTGTCGATGCAGGCGGATCTGGCCCTGAGCGATCAACTGGTCGGCGAGTTGTTCGATCACGACCTGCTGCTGATTTCCACGCCGATGTACAACTTCAGCGTGCCCAGCGGCCTCAAGGCCTGGGTCGATCAGATCGTGCGCCTGGGCCTGACCTTCGATCACACGCTGGACAACGGCGTTGCCCAATACACGCCGCTGTTGCAGGGCAAGAAGGCGCTGATCGTCACCAGTCGCGGCGGCTTTGGTTTCGGCCCGGGTGGCGAGCTGGAAGCCTTGAACCACGCCGACCCATGGCTGCGCACGGCGCTGGGTTTCATCGGCATCAACGACGTCACCGTGGTCGCGGCCGAGGGCGAAGAATCTGCCGAACGCACCTTCGCGGTGTCGGTGGCCGAGGCCGAGCAGCGCTTGCTCGACCTCGCCCGGGTGTTCTAGGTGGCCTGGCTGTTCTTGCTGATCGCCGCCGGGTTTGAAGTGATCTTCGCCATGGGCATGAAGTACGCCGAAGGGTTTACTCGGCTCTGGCCCTCGCTGATCACCGTGGTCGCGGCGGTCGGCGGGATTTATTTCCTGACCCTGGCAATGCGCGAGTTGCCGGTGAGCATTGCCTACCCGATCTGGACGGCAATTGGCTCACTGGGCACGGTGTTCCTCGGTTTTGCCCTGCTCGGCGAGAGCCTGACGCTGGTCAAACTGGTTTCGGTCGGGCTGATTGTGGCGGGGGTGGCAGGCCTGAAGTAGGCTGGTCGTTGAGTTGTCATCATCACGGAGGATGCTTGGCGGGCGTTTTGCACGTCTTGCATCCATTCACCGACCACAAGGATGTTTGCCCATGTCGACGCGTTATCCACTGGTGCTGGTGCCGGGCATGCTCGGGTTTATCCGGCTGGTTCTCTATCCATACTGGTACGGCATCATCAAGGCACTGCGCCGTGGTGGTGCGACGGTGATTGCCGTGCAGGTATCGCCGCTCAACTCGACTGAGGTGCGCGGCGAACAGTTGCTCGCGCGCATCGATGAGATATTGCGCGAGACCGGGGCGCAAAAGGTCAACCTGTTCGGCCACAGTCAGGGCTCACTGACGGCGCGCTATGCGGCGGCGAAACGGCCGGATCTGGTGGCGTCCGTCACGTCGGTGGCCGGGCCCAATCATGGCTCCGAGCTGGCCGATTATCTGGAAAAAAATTATCCGGCCGACAGCGCCAAGGGGCGGCTGCTTGAGGCGTTGCTACGGTTGGTCGGGTGGTTGATGGCTGTTTTGGAGACCGGTTATCGCGGGCCGAAATTGCAGGTGGATATCCACGCCTCGCACCAATCGCTGACCACTGAGGGCGTGGCGCTGTTCAATCAGCGTTATCCACAGGGCTTGCCTGAGTCGTGGGGCGGGCACGGGCCGGAGGAGGTTAATGGCGTGCGCTACTACTCGTGGTCGGGGACGTTGCAGCCGGGCAAGACTGATCGTGGCGGCAATCTGTTTGATGGGACCAATCGCAGCTGTCGCCTGTTTGCGAAAACCTTCGTGCGTGAGCCGGGGCAGTGCGATGGGATGGTCGGGCGGTATAGCTCGCATCTTGGGACGGTGATTGGCGATGACTATCCGCTGGACCACTTCGATATCGTCAATCAGTCGCTGGGGCTGGTCGGCAAGGGTGCGGATCCGGTGCGGCTGTTTGTCGAGCATGCGGCGCGGCTTGAGGCTGCCGGGGTTTAGCCCTGAGACCGCGTCATCGTTCTTCGCGAGCAGGCTCGCTCCCACATTCGAATGCATTCCAACAGAAGGAATGCGGACACCTGTGGGAGCGAGCCTGCTCGCGAAGAGGGCCTATCAGGCAACGCTTAATTTGCGGCCCAACACGGTGGTCCAGCGCTCGGAAAGAATCACCCCGCCCAACGTCAACAGCCCACCCACCAGGTGATACATCGCCAACTGTTCCTTCAACACCACCGCTGCAATCAGCGCGGTAATCAACGGCAGCAGGTTAAAGAACAACGTCGTGCGGCTCGGCCCCAGACGCTGCACAGCCTGCATCCACGCCAGCGGCGCGAGCATCGACGCCAACAGACACGCATACAACACCAGCGGAATGTTCTGCAGGGTCAAACCGGTCTTCGGCGAAGCGGCATACAGTGGAAACAGCACGACAATTGCCACCAGCACTTGCAAATACAGCAACACCAGCGGCGGCAGGCGCAGCTGCCATTTTTTCAGCAGCGTGCTGTAGATCGCATAGGCCAGGGTCGCGATCAGCATCATCGCATCACCCATGTTCACGCCGTGTTGCAGCAGTGCGCCGAGGCTGCCCGACGACACCACCACCAGCACGCCAGCAAATGACAATACTGCACCGACCAGTGCTCCCGCCGTCAGGCGCTGCCCAAGGCTGATGATCGCCATGGCCAGCGACATCAATGGCATCAGCGACAGGATGATGCCCATGTTGGTCGCGGTAGTCAGAGTCGCAGCGAAATAGGCGAGGCTTTGATACACCGCCATGCCAAGTACGCCGAGGACGAAAATCTTGCCCAGGTTCGGACGGATCTGCGGCCAGTGCGCGATCACCGCTTTGAGCATGAACGGGGTGAACAGCAAGCCGGCCAGCAGCCAGCGGTAGAAACCGATCTCGGCGGGAAAAATCGCCCCGACGGCCAGTTTGTTGATCACGGTATTGCCGGCCCAGATAAAAATCGCCAGCAGCGGAAACGCGTATTGCATGAGTTGAAACCAGTACGTTGATGAAAGGCAATTATCCGTTGTCTGGATGCAGGCCTATACTTCGAACCGGACAACCTGCCTCTGAAACCGGACAGCATGAACAGTAAACACATCGATCTGCTGGATTTCAGCGAACTGCCGTCGGCGGTGTACTTCCGCTACGCCGATTTCAACGCCCATGAATACGCCGCGCCGCACCGCCATCCGTGGGGCACGCTGGAGTATGCCGCACACGGCGTGTTGCACATGGACGTCGATGGCAGTCGCTTCATGTCGCCGCCGCAATACGCGGTGTGGGTGCCGCCGCAGATCGAGCACAGTTTCTACAGCCATCAACCGGTCAACTATCGCGCGGTGTGCCTCGACCCGAAGGTCTGCGCCGAACTGCCGACACGCGCCTGTACTCTGGCGATCAGCGACATCCTCAAAGCGATTCTCAAGGACTTCGCCGCCCGCGACGTGAAGATTCCTGCGCTCGATGCCGATCAACGACTGGCGCAGGTTCTGGTCGATCAACTGCAACAGGCGCCGGTGCATGAGTGTTATCTGCCGTACGCGAGCAGTCCGGGGTTGCTGGCGATCCTCGAAACCTTGCAGGCCGAACCGGGCAACAATCAGCCACTGGCGCATTGGGCGCTGCAAGTGCATGTCAGTGAACGCACGCTGGCCCGGCAATTCGTTCGGGAGCTGGGGATGAGTTTTGGCGAGTGGCGTCAGCGCTTGCGCTATCTCGCCGCGATCGAGGCGCTGGAAACATCGCGCAGCGTGCAGGAAATCGCCTTCGATCTCGGTTACAGCAGCGGCTCCGCATTCATCGCCATGTTCGCGCGGCAGGCGGGGTGTACGCCGGAGCAGTATCGCCGTAGCCATCTCGAAGGCAGGAAGGTGTAACAAGATTTGGCTACACTCCAGCAGAGGCCGCCCCCATCGGTGCGGCGACAAGGAGAAAACTCCATGAAGATGTTGCGTGTGCCGTTGTTGATGATTGGTTTGCTCCTGTGTTCCCAGGGTTTCGCCGCCACGGCGCAACAGAACAAAATGACCACTTGCAATGCCGATGCGACCGCCAAGAGTCTGAAAGGCGATGAGCGCAAAACCTTCATGAGCACCTGCCTCAAGGCAGCGCCAGCGGCCAACGATGCCAAGGCCCTGACCCCGCAGCAGCAGAAAATGAAGACCTGCAACGCCGATGCCGCCACCAAAGCCCTGACCGGCGATGCGCGCAAGACCTTCATGAGTGATTGCCTGAAGAAAAAATAATCCGGTTCTGTTGAGGGTCGGGGTCGAGGCGTCCGCTTGAGATTTGCCCTCACCCTAACCCTCTCCCAGAGGGAGAGGGGACTGACCGCGGTGTTTTCAGATATCCATCGACCTGAACTATCCGGCCGATTCTGAATTCAATACAGCACTGGCAGGTCACCGGATTTCTTCGCCATTCCTCGATCGGTCCCCTCTCCCTCCGGGAGAGGGCTAGGGTGAGGGCTGGATCTCAAGCCGTGCAGCAAAACCCGAAACACCGCATATACCTAGTGCTCCCCCGGGAACGCTGGCAGACTGCCAATCCTTTTACGCCGTTCGTTTTGAGGCTGTATGCCAACGTTTTCTGAGCGTCATGTAGTGTTCTGGGTCAGTTGCATCATCATTTTCGGCGGTTTGCTGCTGGTGCTGCCGCTGCGCTTGCTGCCCAGTCTGTTGGCCGGTTTGTTGGTCTATGAGCTGGTCAACATGCTCACTCCGCAACTGCAACGGCTGATCGAAGGCCGACGCGCGCGCTGGCTGGCGGTGGCTTTGCTCGGCACCCTGGTGGTGAGTGTGCTGGCGCTGATCTTCGCCGGCGCGATCAGTTTTCTCCTGCACGAAGCAGAAAACCCCGGCGCGTCACTCGACAAATTCATGGGCGTGGTTGATCGCGCGCGTGGGCAATTGCCACCGTTCATCGACGCCTACCTGCCGGCCAGTGCTGCGGAGTTTCGCGTGGCGATCGGCGAGTGGATGAGCAAGCACCTGTCTGACCTGCAACTGGTCGGCAAGGATGCGGCGCACATGTTCGTGACGCTGCTGATCGGCATGGTGCTCGGCGCGATCATCGCCTTGCAGCGCATCCCCGACGTGACCAAACGCAAACCGCTGGCCGCCGCGCTTTTTGACCGTTTGCACCTGTTGGTGCAGGCGTTTCGCAACATCGTCTTCGCGCAGATCAAGATTTCCCTGCTCAACACCTTCTTCACCGGAATTTTTCTCGCGGTGATCCTGCCGATGTTCGGCATCAAACTGCCGCTGACCAAAACCCTGATCGTGCTGACCTTCCTGCTCGGCCTGCTGCCAGTGATCGGCAATCTGATGTCGAACACGCTGATTACTATCGTCGGCCTGTCGCTGTCGATCTGGGTGGCGATTGCCGCGCTGGGTTATCTGATCTTTATCCACAAGCTCGAGTACTTCCTCAACGCGCGGATTGTCGGCGGGCAGATCAGTGCCAAGTCGTGGGAGTTGCTGCTGGCGATGCTGGTGTTCGAGGCCGCATTCGGCTTGCCGGGGGTGGTGGCGGGGCCGATTTATTATGCGTACATGAAGAGTGAGTTGAAGCTGGGCGGGATGGTTTGATTCAGAATTTGTAGTGTTTGAGCTTGCCTCTTCGCGAGCAGGCTCGCTCCCACATTTTGAGCGCATTCCTTCAGTTGAAATGCGATCCCATGTGGGAGCGAGCCTGCTCGCGAAGGGCGCGACGCCGATTTCAGGTCAGTTCATGGCGCCATAGCGTTTCATGGCTTCAATCGCCAATCCGCTACCAATGCTGCCAAAGATATTCCCTTCGACATGCCGCGCATTCGGCAGCATCGCCGAGACGCTGTTGCGCAGCGCCGGAATCCCGCTCGAACCGCCGGTGAAGAACACCGTGTCGACCTGATCCACCGCCACACCGGCATCGTTCAACAGCTGCGTAACACTGCCGCGCACCCGCTCCAGCAGCGCATCAATCGCCGATTCAAACAGCGCTCGGGTCAGCTCAACACTCAAACCGGCTTCGATGCGGTCCAGCGGCACATGGCGACTGTCGGTATGGGTCAGCTGGATTTTGGTCTCTTCGACTTCCATCGCCAGCCAGTGCCCGGCGCGCTGTTCGATCAACTTGAACAGGCGATCGATGCCGCCAGTGTCTTCGATGTCGTAGCGCATGCTGCCCAGCGCCAGGCTGGATTTCTGCGAGTACACCGAGTTGATGGTGTGCCAGGTCGCCAGGTTCATGTGGTGGCTGGTCGGCATGTAGGCGCCGCTCTTCATCCGGCTGCCGTAGCCGAACAACGGCATCAGGCCTTGCAGGCTCAACTGTTTGTCGAAGTCGGTCCCGCCGATGTGCACGCCGCCGGTGGCGAGGATGTCATCGTGACGGTTATCGAAACCGCGACGCTCCGGCGACAGCCGCACCAGCGAGAAGTCGGAGGTACCACCGCCGATGTCGACGATCAGTACCAGCTCTTCTTTTTCGATGGTCGACTCGTAGTCGAAGGCGGCGGCGATTGGTTCGTACTGGAACGAGACCTCTTTGAAGCCGATCTTTTTCGCCACATCGACCAAAGTGTCTTCGGCTTCCTGGTCCGCCAGCGGATCGTCATCGACGAAGAACACCGGACGGCCGAGCACCACTTGTTCGAACTCCCGACCGGCGGCGGTTTCCGCGCGGCTCTTCAACTGGCCGATGAACAGGCCGAGCAAGTCCTTGAACGGCATTGCCGTGCCGAGGACGCTGGTGTCGTGCTTGATCAGCTTGGAACCGAGCAGGCTCTTCAACGAGCGCATCAGGCGGCCTTCGTAGCCTTCCAGGTACTCGTGCAGCGCCAGACGACCGTACACCGGGCGGCGCTCCTCGATGTTGAAGAAGACCACCGACGGCAGGGTGATCTTGTCGTCTTCCAGCGCGATCATCGTTTCCATGCCGGGGCGCAGCCAGCCGACGGTGGAGTTGGACGTGCCGAAGTCGATGCCGCAGGCACGGGCTGGAGAGGCGTCTTTCATGTCTTTCGGTTCCGGTCAAAAAAACGGCCGCGCAGTGTATGTCAGTGCGCGCCAGATTCGAAGGCCGGTCATCTGCTATTTCACGACTAAACTGCCTTGAAACCTCAAGCTTTGCCCCAAACTTGCTGGCATGGGCCGGCAGAACCACCGGCGGTCGCAAGAACCGCCGTCCACTGCCGATAAACTTCTGCTGCGCCACCCGGTCACAACCTTGAGATCGGTCAACCCGGCACGCGCGAATCGGCGCATGCTGGCATCGGCGCGAAATCGATAACGGATGGTGATTCCTTCAATGGACTTCAAAGACTATTACAAGATACTCGGCGTGGAGCCGACAGCAGACGACAAGGCAATCAAGGCTGCCTATCGCAAGCTGGCGCGCAAATACCACCCCGATGTCAGCAAGGAAAAGGACGCCGAGGCCAAATTCAAAGACGCCTCGGAAGCCTATGAAGCGCTGAAAAGCGCCGACAAACGCGCCGAATACGACGAGCTGCGCCGTTATGGCCAACATGGTCAGCCGTTCCAGGGGCCACCGGGCTGGCAGAGCCGAGGCGGCTTTGGCGGTGGCGGTGGCGACACCGGTGACTTCTCGGACTTCTTCAGTTCGATCTTCGGCAATCGCGGCCCCGGTTTCGGTGGCGGTGAAGGTCGGCAACAACGCAGTGCAGGGCGCCGAGGGCAAGACGTGGAAATGGAACTGCCGATCTTCCTCGAGGAGACGCTGGCGAACGAATCGAAGAAAGTCACCTTCCAGGTGCCGCAATACAACGCCAACGGCCAGCACGTCAGTAACACCAGCAAGAGCCTGAACGTGAAGATCCCGGCGGGCGTTACCGACGGCGAGCGCATTCGCCTCAAAGGCCAGGGCGCCCCGGGCGTCGGTGGCGGGGCGAATGGCGATCTGTACCTGACCATTCGTTTTGCGCCGCACCCGAAATTCGATGTCGAAGGCGAAAACCTGATCATCACCTTGCCGCTGGCGCCGTGGGAACTGGCGCTGGGTGCTGAAGTAGCGGTGCCGACCCTGACCGGCAAGATCAACCTCAAGGTCCCGGCCGGCAGCCAGAATGGCCAGCGCATGCGCGCCAAAGGTCATGGCCTGAAAAACAAGGCCGGCGAGCGCGGTTATCTGTTCGTGCAACTCAAAGCCGTGATGCCGAAAACCTCCGACGACGAGGTCAAGGCACTGTGGCAGGAACTGGCCAAGAAAGCCGCGTTCAACCCGCGAGAGAACTTCTGAATTCGACGACGGAGTAGCCCATCATGAGCAGCCCCCTGATCGTTCAACTGGACCTGGCAGAATTCTGTGAGGCGGCCGATTTGTCGGACGTCTACGTGATCGAAATCGTCGAGCACGGCATCCTCGAACCTCAGGGCGCGCAGCCCCGGGAATGGCGCTTCACCGATTACGAATTGGCCTTGGCCAAACGGGCGGTGAAGTTGCGTCGTGATCTGGAGCTGGAGTGGGAAGGCGTCGCCCTGGCGCTGGATCTGCTGGAAGAGGTGCGTTTATTGCGCGCTGAAAACCGCATGTTGCGCCAGCGCCTTGGGCGTTTGGTGGTCGAGTAGTTTTGCGCTGGGTTTGCATGGCCGGATCGACCTTGTTCGCGAAGCGTAGCCGCTTGTGCAAGGTTATTGTTTGCAGGTGTTTCTCCGGTTTTAACCGGCGAATCTCTCTGATAGTTTCGAGTAAGGATCGGCAATGGACGCCGGTCGCCGCAGCGCCAGCCATGCCGGCGGGCGCTGCGTAACGCTTACAAGGAAACGTAAAAATGCCAGTCAAACCCAAACCGCCAACGGGCCGGGTCGATGCGCCCGCGAGCCCGCGTACATCCGCTGATGCGGACTCTTCAGGAACCGGGACACCGCATTTCGCCCCAGACCCCTTTCTTCGCAAAACGCCCGGTACTACGCCTGAAACGGCTGATGGCACGCCTGAGTCCTCGGTGGCTGCGGCGACGTCGAGAGTGCATGTGCACGAGTCGACGTCCGTTTCCGCCGGGGTCAGTACTTCCGATGCCCCTGGGCTGCAGCAATACCTGATCCCCGCGTCGAGCGCGTTACCCGGCGCCGATGCCGAGGGTTTTCGCACTTTCAAGGGCCGGCAGTACGCCGATATTCAGGGTGGCGGCACGGTGTTGCTTGCCGTCGATCCGCAAACCGGTCTGCACAGGGCCCGTCTGGCGAGCGAACTGCAGCCGTCAGGGCCGGCGCTTGCATTTGATCTCGCGAGCAATCACTGGTTTGAATTGCAGGACTTCTCCGTTTCCACGCCGCAGGCTGTCATGCCGCGCAAGAGTCGTCGCTCTCCGCACAAAAGTGACGATGAGTTCGAGTTGGCCCTGGAAGAGTTGCCGCGCAATGACGCCGGTGCGTCGGAGCAGTTTTATCTGGCCTCCGAATCCATGCCGATCAAACCGTACACGACTCAAGAGCTGATGATGATGCGCAGTGAAACACGCTATTCGTTTCTCGGTAATCAACTGGGCACTTACAACCGCGCAAATAACGGCAAGTACCCGCTGCGGGACATTGCCGGTAGACCGATCCGCATCCGTAAACTGGAGACCAAAGTGCGTCTTGTAGAAGGCGATTTGTTTACCTCCGAACAGATCAAGCCCTATATCAAGTTTGAAGGTCATGAAGACGTCGCGATGCTTTATGAGCAGAAGCTGCAATGGCGATTGTTCACCGCGGCCGATGTAAAAGTGCCCGGTGAAAAAGCCTTGATCGGGCAGTCCATGGTGGTGGCGAACAGACGCATCGCCAAGGGTGAGGCGATTGGTGTCTATGGCGGTGTCATTACCCCGGCACGCTTCGTAGGGCCCCATGAACAGACGTTCAGCATGCTGGCCGGAATGCGTTTGCAGTATGGGCCGGGACAATTTCTGCCCGACCCGTTGGCTATACTGGGCGACAACATCATTTCCAGAATCAACTCCAACTTTGAGTACGACGCTACAGGCAAGCCCGTTCGCCAGGCGCCGGATGGCTATAACGTTGTAGCGGTGCCATTCAATATCGAGGCGCAGCAGTGGGTCGGCAAGCAATTGGTGACCAAGGACTTTATCCTCAACGCCGTGTTCGCCTCGCACGACATACCGGCAGGCACTGAGCTACGCCTGGATTACAACTACAACGAGCAACAGATGTCGTGGGCATTTCCCTGATTGATCAGGCAACGCCGCTGAATACGGATTTCAACGTCCGTATTCAGACGGCGACGCTTGTCAGAACAGGAAATAGCGCTGCGCCATCGGCAGTGTTTCCGCTGGCTCACACCACAACAGCACGCCATCAGCCTTGACCTGATACGTCTGCGGATCGACATCGATGTCCGGCAAGTAGTCGTTGTGAATCAGATCGGTTTTCTGCACATCACGACAGCCTTTGACCACGCCGATTTTCTTCTTCAACCCCAATGCCTCAGGCAGCCCGGCTTCCTGTGCCGCCTGACTGATAAAGGTCAGGCTGGTGGCATGCAGAGAGCCACCGTAGCTGGCGAACATCGGGCGGTAGTGCACCGGTTGTGGCGTCGGGATCGAGGCGTTGGCGTCGCCCATCAGGCTGGCGGCAATCGCGCCGCCCTTGAGGATCAGTGTCGGCTTCACGCCAAAGAATGCCGGGCGCCAGAGCACCAGATCCGCCCACTTGCCGACCTCGATCGAACCGACTTCATGGCTGATGCCATGGGTGATCGCCGGGTTGATCGTGTACTTGGCGATGTAGCGTTTGGCGCGGAAGTTGTCATTGCCTTCGCCATCCTGCGGCAGCGGGCCACGCTGTTTTTTCATCTTGTCGGCGGTCTGCCAGGTGCGCGTGATGACTTCGCCGACGCGGCCCATGGCCTGGCTGTCGGAGCTGATCATCGAGAACGCGCCGAGGTCATGGAGGATGTCTTCGGCGGCAATCGTTTCGCGGCGGATGCGGCTTTCGGCAAACGCGACGTCTTCGGCAATGCTCGGGTCGAGGTGGTGGCAGACCATCAGCATGTCGAGGTGTTCATCGATGGTGTTACGGGTAAACGGGCGGGTCGGGTTGGTCGAACTCGGCAGCACGTTGGGGAAACCGCAGGCCTTGATGATGTCCGGCGCATGGCCGCCACCGGCACCTTCGGTGTGATAGGTGTGGATAGTGCGGCCCTTGAACGCGCCGAGGGTGGTTTCGACGAAACCGGATTCATTGAGGGTGTCGGTGTGGATCGCCACTTGCACGTCGAACTGATCGGCGACGCTCAGGCAGTTGTCGATGCTCGCCGGCGTAGTGCCCCAGTCTTCGTGCAGTTTCAGGCCGATCGCGCCGGCCTTGACCTGTTCGATCAACGGCTCCGGCAGGCTGGCGTTGCCCTTGCCGGTGAGGCCGATGTTCATCGGGAAGGCGTCGGCAGCTTGAAGCATGCGCGCCAGATGCCACGGTCCGGAGGTGCAGGTGGTGGCGTTGGTCCCGGTGGCCGGACCGGTGCCGCCGCCGATCATGGTGGTGACGCCGCTCATCAGCGCTTCTTCGATTTGCTGCGGGCAAATGAAATGGATGTGCGTGTCGATGCCGCCAGCGGTGAGGATCATGCCTTCACCGGCGATCACTTCGGTGCCGGCACCGATGGCGATGGTCACGTTCGGCTGCACATCCGGGTTGCCGGCCTTGCCGATCGCGGCGATGCGCCCGTCCTTGAGGCCGACGTCGGCTTTGACGATGCCCCAGTGGTCAATGATCAGCGCGTTGGTGATCAGGGTGTCGACCACTTCGGCAGCCAGTAACTGACTTTGGCCCTGACCATCGCGGATGACTTTGCCGCCACCGAACTTCACTTCTTCGCCGTAGGTGGTGAAGTCTTTTTCGACCTCGATCCACAGCTCGGTGTCGGCCAGGCGCACCTTGTCGCCGACGGTGGGGCCGAACATGTCGGCGTAGGCTTGACGGGAGATTTTCATTCGTTCGCCTTGGGATTCAATTGGTTTTGAGATCGCTCGCATTACTCGCTTTCGCGAGCAGGCTCGCTCCCACATTTGATCGCGTTCTCATGTGGGAGCGAGCCTGCTCGCGAATGGGCCAGTGCGGACACCGCGTTAGTTACAGGTCGCCCATGATTCGTCCTGCAAACCCGAACACCCGCCGATGCCCGGCGTAATCGACCAGCTCCACCTCACGACTCTGCCCCGGCTCAAAACGCACCGCCGTGCCCGCCGGAATATTCAGACGCATGCCCCGGCTGGCCGCGCGATCGAAGGTCAGCGCGTCGTTGGTTTCAAAAAAGTGATAGTGCGAGCCGACCTGAATCGGCCGGTCGCCGCTGTTGGCGACTTTCAGGCTTAGGGTGCGGCGGCCGACGTTGAGTTCGATATCGCCGGGCTGGATCTGGTACTCGCCAGGAATCATCACTGGGCTCCTTGCAGAATCTTGTAATAGAGGGCGGTCGCGCGATAGGTGCCGTTCGGGTCGCAGGCGTAATCAGGAATTTCGCCGGCGCGGCTGTAGCCCAACGACTTGTAGAAATCTTCAGCCGGCGAACCCGCCTCGGTGTCGAGGTAGAGCATGCCGCGCTTGTGATGGCGCGCTTCCCGCTCCAGCGCGCTCATCAATTGCTGTCCGAGCCCGCGCCGACGGGCGTGTTCACGCACCAGCAGTTTCTGCACTTCGGCGCGATTGAGGCCGTTGGCTTTCTGGCACAACCCCAGTTGCACACTGGCCAGCACTTGCTCGTCCTGGACCACCACCCAGAGCAGCACGCTGCCTTTGTTCACATTGTCCTGAACGTCATCGAAGTAAGCGTGTGCCTGCGCGGCATCGAGATCGGCCATGAAGCCGACGCTGGCGCCGTAACCCACGGCATCGAGCAGCAGATCGATCAGACCCTGACGGTAGTGGGCAAAACTTTCCGCGTTGACGCGGCGCAGCTGGGCGGCATTCATCGGTGTCACTCCTTGTTGGTGTCAGGCGGCTCCGCGCCAGGGTTGAGGGTCAGTTGCATGAAGGTCAGGTCGAGCCAGCGGCCGAACTTGGTGCCGACCTGCGGCATCTGCCCGGTGATGCTGAAACCGGCGCGTTCGTGCAGGCGAATCGAGGCGGCGTTGCCGCTTTCAATGGCGGCGACCATCACGTGTTTGCCGCAGGTCCTGGCCCGCTCGATCAGCGCGGTCATCAGTTGCGGGCCGAGGCCGTTGCCGCGCTGATCGCTGCGCACGTAGACCGAGTGCTCGACGGTGTGACGGAAGCCGTCGAACGGCCGCCAGTCACCGAACGAAGCGTAGCCGAGCACGCTGTTGTCGGCGTCGGCGATCACCAGAATCGGATAAGCCTGGGCCTGACGCGCGCTGAACCACGCTTGACGATTGCCGAGGTCGACGGCCTGTTCGTTCCAGATCGCCGTGGTGTTGAGTACGGCGTCGTTGTAGATGTCACGGATCGCCGGCAGGTCGGCGTGAACAGCATCGCGAATGGAGTAAGTCATGGCGCGGCCTCAGACGATCGGTTGGTGAACGGTGACCAGTTTGGTGCCGTCGGGGAACGTCGCTTCGACCTGGATTTCCGGGATCATTTCCGCGATGCCTTCCATCACTTGCTCGCGGCTGAGCAGGGTGGTGCCGAAGTGCATCAGCTCAGCGACGGTCTGACCGTCACGCGCACCTTCGAGCAGCGCGGCAGAGATGTAAGCCATGGCTTCCGGGTAATTGAGTTTCACGCCGCGTGCCAGTCGCCGTTCAGCGACGAGGCCGGCGGTGAAGATCAGCAGTTTGTCTTTTTCGCGTGGGGTCAGGTCCATTGTGGGGTTCCGTCAGGGCAGTTTTGTGAGGTTCTTGCGGGCGAGGGGTGCCAGTTGGAGCAGCCCCTCACCCTAGCCCTCTCCCGAGGGAGAGGGGACTGATCTCGGTTGTTTTCAATGGCCGGTTCAGTCAGCGGTATTCGTTCAGGCAGTTAAATTCATTTCAAACGACTCGGTCAGGCTCCCTCTCCCTCCGGGAGAGGGCGGGGGGTGAGGGGCTTTTTCAGGTACTCCATATTCGCGGCGATACCGCTTCGCGGCCCAGCAGCACCGGGCGCAGCAAGCGCCATAAATCGATGAGCCACGCACGGGCGAGCAACGCTTCGCTGGCCAGACAACGAGCCACCAGCAGCCCAGGCAACTGGGTCAAATCCCCACGCACTTCATGGCCCAGCGAGCGACAACGCTCAAGCAACTCGGCATCAATCTCACCGGTCACCAACAACGTCGCAAACACCGGATTGCCATCCAGTCCGATCGGCGAATCAAGCAAACCGTCGCCACCGACAATGCGCTGGCGCTCATGCCAGAGCAATCGGCCATCGCGGCGAATATCCAGGTGCGCCTGAAAATGCCCACGGTCGAAACGCTCGCCACTGGCCGGACGACCCAGCGCAACCACGTCCCAGTAGAACAGTCGCGCGTCACCTTGAAGATCAATCGAAGTGCTGAGCTCCGCCTGTGCGGCGCTGTAGACGATGGTCTCCTGCGGCAGCCATTCCAGCGTCGCCCCGGCCGCCACTTTCAAGTCGAGCTGCTGATAAGCCGGCCCACCGGCGCGATACCACTTGGCCGCGCCGGGGCTGGTGATCTGCGCCCAGGCGTCTTGCTCGACGCGGGCGCTGATGTCCAGTCGATCACCGCCGGCAATCCCGCCGGGCGGGTGGACGATGATGTGCTGGCAGACCTCGGGGCCTTCGGCGTAGAGGTGCTTTTGCACCCTTAGCGGGCCGAGGTGCCGGCGCAGGACCGGGCGCGTGCAGTCGCCGAAACGGGCGTAGGCGAGTTCCAGCTCGGCGTGCCAGCTCGGGGTAAACAGGGCAGGTGCAACAGTCGAATTCATGGTGTGTAATTATCGTTAGGAAGCTACAGATTAGTTCGTTGTACTAGATCGTTACCAGCCCGCGTACACCCTCGGCCTCCATATTTTCACCGCGACCCTGCTGAACGATCTCGCCTCGGGACATCACCAGGTATTGATCGGCCAGTTCTGCGGCGAAATCGTAGAACTGCTCGACCAGCAAAATCGCCATATCACCGCGCTCCGCGAGTTGCTTGATCACTGCGCCGATCTCCTTGATCACCGAGGGTTGGATGCCCTCGGTGGGTTCGTCGAGGATCAGCAAACGTGGACGACTGGCCAAGGCGCGGCCAATCGCAAGCTGTTGCTGCTGACCGCCGGAGAGGTCACCGCCGCGACGCTGCTTCATTTGTAGCAGCACCGGGAACAATTCATAAATGAAACCTGGGACTTCTTTGGCTTCACTGCCGGGAAAGCGTGACAGTCCCATCAGCAGATTTTCTTCCACGGTCAGGCGTCCGAAGATCTCCCGGCCCTGTGGCACGTAGGCGATCCCGGCGTGAACGCGCTGGTGTGGCTTGAAGGTGGTGATCGGTTTGCCTTCCCAATTCACCACGCCTTCTTTGGCCGGCAGCAGACCCATCAGGCACTTGAGCAGAGTGGTTTTACCGACGCCGTTGCGGCCAAGCAGGCAGGTGACTTCGCCGACTTTCACGTCGAACGAGAGGCCACGCAGGATGTGGCTACCGCCGTAGTACTGGTGCAGCTTGTCGACTTGCAGCATGTTCAAATTCTCCCCGGTGATCGTTCCCACGCTCTGCGTGGGAACGCATCCCGTGACGCTCCGCGTCACATAACGGCGGACGCAGAGCGTCCATGGCGGCATTCCCACGCGGAGCGTGGGAACGATCTGAGTCCTTAGCGGCCGAGGTAGACCTCGATCACGCGCTCGTTTTCTTGCACTTGTTCAAGCGAGCCTTCCGCCAAAACGCTGCCTTGGTGCAGCACGGTCACATGGTCGGCAATCGAGCCGACAAACCCCATGTCATGCTCCACCACCATCAACGAATGCTTGCCCGCCAGGCTCTTGAACAGTTCAGCAGTGAACTCGGTTTCCGCATCAGTCATCCCCGCCACCGGCTCATCGAGCAGCAACAATTGCGGGTCCTGCATCAACAGCATGCCGATCTCGAGAAACTGCTTCTGTCCATGAGAGAGCAACCCGGCTTGACGATTGACCGAGGTGGTCAGGCGAATCGTCTCCAGCACTTCGCTGATCCGGTCCTTTTGCTCGCCACTCAAACGCGCACGCAAACTGGCCCACACCGACTTGTCGGTTTTCTGTGCCAGCTCCAGGTTTTCAAACACGCTCAGCGCCTCGAACACTGTCGGCTTCTGAAACTTGCGGCCGATGCCAGCCTGGGCGATCTGCACTTCGCTCATTTGCGTCAGATCCAGCGTTTCGCCGAACCACGCCTTGCCGTGACTCGGGCGGGTCTTGCCGGTGATCACGTCCATCAGCGTGGTTTTGCCCGCACCGTTGGGGCCGATGATGCAGCGCAATTCGCCGACGCCGATGTACAGATTGAGATTGTTCAGTGCGCGAAAGCCATCGAAGCTGACGCTGATGTCTTCCAGTGTGAGGATCGTGCCGTGACGGGTGTCGAGGCCCGGACCGACGCGCTGGCCGAGGCCGATCGAATCGCGGCTGGTGCCGGCGTCCTTGTTCGGTTCGACGGGAAAGAAGGCCGGTTCCAACATGAATTCCGCGCTCGCCGTGACTCTCATTGTTCACCTCGTTTCTTCAGCAGACCGATCACGCCTTTGGGCAGGTACAGCGTCACGACGATGAACAGCGCGCCGAGAAAGAACAGCCAATATTCCGGGAACGCCACGGTGAACCAGCTCTTCATGCCGTTGACCACACCGGCGCCGAGCAACGGCCCGATCAAGGTGCCGCGACCGCCGAGGGCTACCCACACCGCCGCTTCAATCGAGTTGGTCGGCGACATTTCGCTGGGGTTGATGATCCCGACTTGCGGCACGTACAACGCACCGGCCAGACCACACAACACCGCGCTCAACACCCACACGAACAACTTGAAACCGCGCGGGTCGTAGCCGCAGAACATCAAGCGGTTTTCCGCATCGCGCAATGCTGTCAGCACGCGACCGAACTTGCTCTGCGCCAGGCGCCAGCCGATGAACAGACTCGCCACCAGCAACAACACCGTGGCCAGAAACAACACCGCGCGAGTGCCCGGTTCAGTGATGCCGAAACCGAGAATCGTGCGGAAATTGGTGAACCCGTTGTTGCCGCCAAACCCGGTCTCGTTGCGGAAAAACAAGAGCATGCCGGCGAAGGTCAGGGCCTGGGTCATGATCGAGAAATACACGCCTTTGATCCGCGAGCGGAAGGCGAAGAAACCGAACACCAGCGCCAGCAAGCCCGGCGCCAATACCACCAGACACATCGCCCAGACGAAGCTGCTGGTGCCGGTCCAGTACCACGGCAATTCGCTCCACGACAGGAAAGTCATGAACGCCGGCAAGCCATCACCGGCAGCCTGACGCATCAGGTACATGCCCATCGCATAACCGCCGAGGGCGAAGAACAGACCGTGACCCAGCGACAGCAAACCGGCATAACCCCAGACCAGATCCAGCGCCAGGGCGACGATGGCGTAGCAGAGGATTTTGCCAACCAGCGTCAGCGTGTACGCCGAGACCGACAGGGCATTTTCCGCCGGCAACAACGACAGCAGCGGCAGGGCGATCAGCAGGGCGAGGATCACCGCACCGACGGCGATCGTGACTTTCGGGCCGGCCTTTTGCGTGGCCGTGACTAACAGAGGCTGGTTCATCAGTCGATCACCCGTCCTTTCAGTGCGAAGAGGCCTTGCGGACGTTTCTGGATAAACAGAATGATCAGCGCGAGGATCAGGATCTTGCCGAGCACCGCACCGATCTGCGGTTCGAGAATTTTGTTGGCGATGCCCAGGCCGAACGCGGCGAGCACGCTACCGGCCAATTGACCGACGCCGCCGAGTACCACCACCAGGAACGAGTCGATGATGTAGCTCTGGCCGAGGTCCGGGCCGACGTTGCCGATCTGGCTCAGCGCCACACCGCCGAGGCCGGCGATGCCCGAGCCGAGGCCGAACGCGAGCATGTCCACGCGCCCGGTCGGCACACCGCAGCAGGCCGCCATGTTGCGGTTCTGGGTGACGGCGCGAACGTTGAGGCCGAGGCGGGTTTTGTTCAGCAGCAGCCACGTCAGCACGACGACGAACAAGGCGAAGGCGATGATCACGATGCGGTTGTATGGCAGAACCAGATTCGGCAGCACTTGAATGCCGCCGGACAGCCATGCCGGGTTGGCCACTTCAACGTTTTGCGCGCCGAACAGCAAGCGCACCAGTTGAATCAGCATCAGGCTGATGCCCCAGGTGGCGAGCAAGGTTTCCAGGGGGCGGCCGTAGAGGTGGCGAATCACCGTGCGCTCCAGCGCCATGCCGATCGCCGCTGTGACGAAGAACGCCACCGGCAGCGCGATCAACGGGTAGAACTCAATCGCCTGTGGTGCGTAGCGCTGGAACATCAACTGCACCACGTACGTCGAGTAGGCACCGAGCATCAGCATCTCGCCGTGGGCCATGTTGATCACGCCGAGCAGGCCGAACGTGATCGCCAGACCGAGTGCCGCCAACAGCAGAATCGAACCGAGGGACATGCCGCTGAAGGCTTGACCGAGGATCTCGCCGATCAGCAGTTTGCGTTTGACTTGAGCTAGGCTGGTTTCGGCAGCGGTGCGTACGTTGGCGTCGGCTTCAACGCCGGGTTCGAGCAAACCTTCGAGACGCGTGCGCGCCAGTGGATCGCCGGTTTCGCCGAGCAGGCGTACTGCGGCGAGGCGCACGGCCGGATCGGTATCGACCAATTGCAGATTGGCCAGCGCCAGGCTCAGGGCGGCATGGACGTTTTCATCTTTTTCACCAGCGAGTTGCTGGTCGAGGAATTTCAGCTGCGCGGGTTTCGCGCTTTTCTGCAATTGCTGCGCGGCGCTCAGACGGATTTTGGCGTCGGCGGCGAGCAATTGGTGGCTGGCCAGAGCGGTGTCGATCAGACCCCGCAGGCGATTGTTCAGGCGCAGGGTTTTCACTTGGCCGTCGATGGTCAGTTCGCCTTGCTGCAGGGCGTTGATCAATTCGATACGGGCCGGATCGGGCTGCGCGGCCCAGGTTTCCAGCAGTTTGGCTTGCTGCACAGGATTGGCCGCGACGAAGTCTTCGGCGTCGCCGGCGTGGGCCAGCATCGGCAGCAATAGTGCGATGGCTATGAGAAAGCGGTGTATGGCAGTGGGCATTAGTGGTGTTTCCTTTCTTGCGGTGGCCGATGGAGCGGTGTTCGGCTGTGAATCCGCCCCTCACCCTAACCCTCTCCCAGAGGGAGAGGGGACTGACCGGGTTGTCAGGTCATCCAACACCGACCTGACATTCCTGCGTCGAACTCAGGATCTGAAAGCCATAGAGATCTGCTCCCTTCCCCCACTCCCGGAGGGAGAGGGGGCTGGCCGAGGTGTCTGGACGATGTGCTGCGACCTGCGAATTCGAGCCGAACTCAGGCTTTGAAAAACATGAAGATCGGCTCCCTTTCCCCTCTCCCTGAGGGAGAGGGCTGGGGTGAGGGGGAAATCTAAAGCCCACCTCAAAAACTGAATCCGCCTCAGTTGCTCTTCACCGCATAATCGGGCTTCTTGTCGTTGCCCTGAATGAACGGGCTCCACGGTTGCGCGCGAATCGGCCCTTCGGTCTGCCACACCACGTTGAACTGACCATCAGCCTGAATCTCGCCGATCATCACCGGTTTGTGCAGGTGGTGGTTGGTCTTGTCCATGGTCAGCGTGTAGCCCGACGGCGCGGCAAAGGTCTGGCCGGCGAGGGCCTCGCGGACTTTGTCGACGTCTGTCGATTTGGCTTTCTCAACCGCCTGCGCCCACATGTGGATGCCGACGTAAGTGGCTTCCATCGGGTCGTTGGTCACGGCTTTGTCGGCGCCCGGCAGGTTGTGTTTCTTCGCGTAGGCTTTCCAGTCCGCGACGAATTTCTTGTTCTGCGGGTTCTCTACCGACTCGAAGTAGTTCCACGCCGCGAGGTTGCCCACCAGCGGTTTGGTGTCGATGCCGCGCAGTTCTTCTTCGCCGACCGAGAACGCCACAACCGGTACGTCGGTCGCCTTCAGACCCTGGTTGGCCAGCTCTTTATAGAACGGCACGTTGGAGTCGCCGTTGACCGTCGAGATCACCGCAGTCTTGCCACCAGCGGAGAATTTTTTGATGTTGGCGACGATGGTTTGATAGTCGCTGTGACCGAACGGCGTGTAGACCTCTTCGATGTCCTTGTCGGCCACGCCTTTGGAGTGCAGGAACGAGCGCAGGATCTTGTTGGTGGTGCGCGGGTAGACGTAGTCGGTGCCGAGCAGGAAGTAGCGCTTGGCACTGCCACCTTCTTCACTCATCAGGTATTCAACCGCCGGGATCGCTTGCTGGTTCGGTGCAGCGCCGGTGTAGAAGACGTTCGGCGACATCTCTTCGCCTTCGTATTGCACCGGGTAGAACAGCAAACCGTTGAGCTCTTCGAACACCGGCAGCACCGATTTACGCGACACCGAGGTCCAGCAGCCGAACACCACGGCGACCTTGTCCTGGGTCAGCAACTGGCGGCCCTTTTCGGCGAACAGCGGCCAGTTCGACGCCGGATCAACCACCACCGGCTCAAGCATCTTGCCGTTGACGCCGCCCTTGGCGTTGATCTCGTCGATGGTCATCAGCGCCATGTCTTTGAGCGACGTTTCGGAGATCGCCATGGTGCCGGACAACGAATGCAGAATCCCGACCTTGATGGTCTCGGCGGCCTGGACGGTCCAGGTCATGCCCATCGCGGCAACGGATGCCGTGAGTGTGAAAGCCTTGATCAAACTGCGACGCTTCATTGTGCGATCTCCATGAACGTTTGAAGTTTTTCTGGTTGGCAGATGCGGACGACTGAAGGTGTGTTTTGCAAGGGCTGTGCCCGGTCGGGATCGGGCAGGAAAATGTCGTTTCAGAGCGGTCGCATGACCGCGGTGCGCACCACGAACGGACAGGGTGTGGGCGTTGGTGCGTCGAGGTGCGCCAGATTGGGGCGCGGCCTGACGCTATAGATGCGGATACATAAACGATAAACATGTACCGCGGCTCGCTTGGTCCGCAGGCACACACTCATTCGCAGCCATCCCGATTTTCTCCCAGGATTTTTTATGAATGATGTGTCTGGCCGATCCGGCCGCGCTGCAAGGACTTCCGCAAAATTCAAGCTGCCCCCTCTGAGCCCGGCGTTTCTGACTGAGGAGGACGCGGCATATTGGGCCCACACGCGCATTGCGCGGAAATCGGACAAGGAGTACGGCAGCGTTATTCTGCTGCGTCCGGATGGAAAATTCGTGGTCACCTCACCGATAGCGGGTGAACCCACACGCTTCGACTTTGGCTCCCTTCTCGAAATCGATGCCGCTGGCATGATGCTCCATCCGCTGGGCTACCGATGCGTCGCCAGCTTGCATAGCCATCCGCCGCTGCATGATGAGTTCCGCAAGGACAATCCGCGTCAGGATGAAAGGCTGGTCAGGCTCTTCATCAGTTTCTTTTCGGCGGCCGACTTCATTGGCGATGTGACGGCGCGGGATTTTTTTCGCAGCGCTTATCTGTCGGGTGCCGACGGCACATTGCTCAAATATGTGTCGAGCGGCTCGCCTGAGGAGCGCGATTACTACCTCTGGCATCAATCCGGCGCGCCTTCTGGGCATCCGTCGGGGGCTTATGAGTTGATGAGCCTGATCAACAAGCTCGCGACCGTGGGAGAACTCAAAGTCATTGTTTCGAGTGCCGACTGGGGACATTCCGTTGGGCAGGTCCCCGCAGCCTGGAAAGCCGGCGCACCTTTTTCCGCCGGTGTGATCACCGAGCTGCCTCTGATGACGCGCGTCTGCGTCAATGCCGAACGTGCCGTGCTCGCAGCGCTGAAATCCCGAGGTGCGCAGACGACGGGCCTGCTCTTGAAAAAGCGCGGTGCAGAAGAATATGTCGCGACCCATGCGCGTCCTGCCGGGCTGGACGCGTGGGATCCGGAAAAAATCTTTCCGCTGGAGGCCAGCGGTCAATTGCGCCTGCCGGCCGGCTATGCGCTGGAAGGCTTTTACTTTGCGTCACGCCCTGACCCGACGCAGTTTCCGCCGGTGCAACCGTGGCTCTATGAGAACTTTTTCACCCCGCAGGAAATGGCTCTGGCCATCGCAGCCCGTGCCCGCAGTCAACGCTGGTTGGCTGCCAGCCGGCCATTGTCGCTGTTCATGCAGGCCACAGACTACGCGATGCTGCAATACCAGTTCAGCGGCAGTCCGGTCGAAGCGGCGCTGAGTGTCGAACAGGCCGACGGCACGATCGGCGACAACGGGGTGCAATCCAGACTGCTGGCTGACACGCTTCGTCCGCGTATGTTTGTCTCGATGCTGGTGTTGGCCGGCAGGCTCAACGTCGTGCGTGGCAGTGCCTTGTGGGCGCAACTGGGGCCGGTGGATCTGCAATGGCAACCTTTCGCGCATTTCCCCTGGCCGGTGCTGAGCCGGGATTTTCTGAGCGCCGATGACGCAGCCCGGCATGCCCATGAACAGATCGGCATTCGCCGTGATCGACAGTATGCCGGGTATGTTTTTCAGCGCAGCGACAAACGCTTCGTCGTGACCGAGCCGCGGGAAGGCGATATCGACACGCTGAGCCAGGGACGGCTCTATCCGCTGGACAACCACGGGCAGACGATATTTCCCGATGATCATCGCTTGCAGGCGCGCTATGTGTCCCATGTTGCGTTGTCGCGGCTCGATCCGGTGCACGTCGGGTATCACCGCTGGACGCCGCGGGAGGCGTTGCTCAGCCTGCAGATGTTGAACGTCGAAGAAGTGCGCCAGGCTTTGGCCGACACGCTTGTTCTGTATTGCTCTGGCGGCCGGGACAGTCTGATCCGCTACACGCCTTCAGTGACCCTGGCCGCGAAGGATCTTGCCACTCGCCTCGGCACTCGCCAGCACCCCGGCACGTTGGCCAGGGATCTGGACGCGGGAAGCAAGCGGCCGCAGGCGTTTGTCCGTGAGCAGGCGGCAGCCGGCGAGTTGGTGAGCCTGATTGATGATGCGTTGTGGGGGTATCGAGGGCCGATAGTTGCAGGCTGGGCATTCGCCGAGTTGCCCCTGCCAGCGTCAACCGAGCCCCCGCCTCGCGAATTGCCTGGTCCGCCGTTATCCCAGCCGGATCTGCCGCCGTACCCCGAACTGACGCCGCCCGGGCCGACTTCGCCAGCACCGTTGCCGTGGAAACGACCGGTGCACCTTCTGTACGGCGCGCTCTTCGCGTCGGCGGACGAAGCGGCGCAGAGTCAGTACGCTCGCGATACGCGCTTGCAGGACGACAAGCGCGCATGGTTCGGATTCATTCTCAAGCACAGGGAGCGGGAGGAATTTATCGCTACCGAACTGATTCCGGTCAGTGAACGGCGCGACAACCTGTTCGATCTGGATAGCGTGTTTGCCTCTATGACCACCGAGCCCTGGTATCGATATCCCGAAGGCTTCGATCTGTTTGCCAGCTTTTATTCGCATCAGCGCGTAAAGGATCTGTCTGAGCGGCCCGCCGACTGGCTGGCGCATTACTTCATCACGCCGGACGATCTCACCGTTGCAATGTATTACTCGCCGCGGCGTCCGCTGGTCGCTTCGGACTTGCCGGCAGCGTTGTATATCGCCAACCGAGAGGGTGCGCTGTTGAAATACCGGCGCAGCGCGACCAGTAAACTGTTTCATGACAACACCTCGCAAGCGACGCTCGACAGCATCAAGCGCGATCTGCTTTCCGGTGCGAAGGTCGCGACGGATTTCGTCCATGTGGTGGCCAGCAGTGGCGAACTGTCGGTCATCAGAACGAGCGAGTGCTGGGATCGCCCGGGCAAGGTCAAGCCGACCTGGCAGCCTTTTGCAAACCTGGAGCGGCGCTGGCTCAGCCCGGCTTTCCAAAGCGCTGACGACGCGGCGGTGTATGTCCGATCGCTTCTGCCCAGCGCTAGCGAGAAGACGTGGGGTGGCCTGATTCTGCGCCGAGCGGATGCGCTGTACGTGGCCACGCTACCGGTCGAAGTTTCACGGGAAAATTTCGACAGCACAGAGATCTTCCCGGATGAGAGCAAGCGCGCAGGCCTGTTTCCCTTGGGTTGCAAGATTGCGGCACGCTATCGATCCCGGGTCGTTCGGGAATTGTCGGTCACGTTTTCGCCGGTTCAGAAGCAGATTTACCTGAACATGCTGTCGGTTGACACCGTGTACTCGGCGTTCACTCGCCGTTTCAAGGATTGGGATGAATACCTGTTCGCCCCGGACGGTGCGTTGATCTGCTATTACCCGGGTTTGTGGGAGCGCTTGCGGGCTGACCTTGCAGCGGCGCTGTCGGACAACACCAAGGTTCCCGCCAATCTCGATGCAGACGCGATCAGACAGCGCATCCTCAACGGTGAGTTGCAACCGGTTGCCTGGATCAACTCCTTGGCCAGAATCGGCTATTTGCAGGTTGTGACCGGCAGCGAAATCTGGGGCTCGCCCCGCGCCGTGGAGCAATGGACACCTTATGCCAACGATCTGCGATCTGCCGCTGACTACACCCAAGCCATGCGTGACCCGGTGTGCAGTCCGCTGTTCCTTCAGGCCGATGCGACTGCCCGTTACGTGCATGAGGCTTCGGTCAGTCGCGACACACTGACGTTCGGATTCGTCCTGTACGCTCGCGAGGGCGTGTACCTCGCCACGTTGCCGCTGACAGCGCAGCGTTCCGAGCTGGCGCTGGATCGGGTTTTCCCCCAAGGCCGATGGCTGCGCGGATATGCCTGGGACGCGCTGTATCTGCGTGCGCCGTTGCCGCCGGTTGGCGTTCGGGCCGATGATGTGCGCCATTTCCTTTTTGCGCCAAACGATATTCAGCAAGCCTGCAGGCGCGCCAGCACGCCTCAGGGGTACAAGCTGATTTACTTGTCCTGCGCCGACGGCGCTCTGTTGAAATGGCAATTGCATGCGTTCGAGCCCGGCGAGTTTTATGACGAGTTTGGCCAGATCAAGCTGCTTCCCAACTCGTTCGTATCGCCTGAGCAGGCAACGGTCGATGAGCGCGATATGGCCAGAGGCCGGTTCAGTTTGGCCGGGTACGTTCAGCGGATGGCCAAAGCTGGCCGACTCGAGGTCATTGAAACCAGTGACTGCTGGTCGCGTCATGGTCAGGTGACAGAAGACTGGCAGCCGCAACTTGCCGATACGCCCCACGAGCAGCGTTGGCAACGTCATCCGGTGCCGGCACTGGGACCGATTTTTAATCACCCCGACGATGCCGCGCGCTATGCCCAGCAGCGAGTGGATAAAGAAACACTTGGCCGAACCGGGTACGAAGGGGCGATTCTGGCGCGGTCGACGCGCCAGCGCTTTGTGCCCCTTGAACCGATTGCCGGTTTCGACAATGGTGACAGTCTTCGTGAGCAGTTATTCAGTACTGCCAAGGATTCTTCATCACGCAATCCTGCGTTGAGTCTGTTCGACGGTTACACGTGTGTGGCCAGCCACCAGTTCAATTTGTCGCCCAACATCACGCTGTCAGCGGACGTCGAGCAAGTCAGGGGCAATTTCCCTGCGCCTGATCGAATGCATGCGCACACCCACGCACTGAAAAACAAAGGGCTGAATATTCAGGCCTATTACTATTCGACACCCGAGCAGGTGTTGCTCAAGTACACCCCCGATTATTCCGCCGCCGAAAATGATCTGCTGCTGTCGGCTCGATCGCTTGTTTTCAAGGACGGGCGATGGGTCAGTCGGTTAAGCCCTGCCGAGTTTGTCTCGCAACTCATGCAATTGGGCGAGTTGCGCGTGCTGGTCGCCGGACGCTACTGGCGTCAGACGGGGCGGATGGGCGATGGCTGGAAAATACGTCGTCAGCAATCATCGGTTGAAGGCACCGTGCGCAGAAAAGACGAGCTGTAGGCCGCAGGCGCGGGCAGATAAGGCTGCCCGCGCCTGTGACGTCAGGGCGCCAGATCGGCGGTGCGCTGGGCGAAACGGGTCAATAAGAGCCTGTCCAGCAACCACACCACCACCAGCGAAGCCCCCACCAGCGGAAAGACCACCGCCAGCGCCAGCATGATCACCACGCCGGTTTTCCATTTCGGCAGGTCATGCCGCAACGGCGGTACGCCGAATTTGCCCTGTGGCCGGCGCTTCCACCAGATCACCACGCCGCTGACGGCGCTGAGCAGAATCATCAGGCAGATCAGCAGCACGACGATCTGATTGAAGGCGCCGAACATCTTGCCTTCGTGGAGCATCACGCCGATTTCCGTGGCGCGGGCAACGCTGCCGTATTGTTCGAAACGCACATCGGCGAGAACCTTGCCGGTGTACTGATCGACATGCAGGGTCGCATCGTTGCGTGGGTCATCGGCGAACACGGCGATGGTGAATACACCGGTGGCGGTGGTCGGCAGAGTGATGCTGTAGCCCGGTTCGACTTTGCGCTGAGTGGCGATGTTCTGCACGTCTTGCAGGCTGATCCCCGGTGCGGCGGGACCGGCGTTGGCGTTGCCGTGGGCCATGTGTTCGGCATGGTCGCCGGACATCGGCATCGGCGTGTTTTCCATCGCCCATGGCACGGTCTGGCGGGTGGCGGTGTTAAGGGTGCGCGCCTCGATGTCGGAGGTCGGTACGTTGTCCCACATCGCGGCTGGGAACACGTTCCACACCTGGGCGTATTGCTTGCCCCAGAAACCGGTCCAGGTCATGCCACTGAGCAGCATCACCAGCAGCAATGTCGCGCCCCAGAACCCGGTCACCGCGTGCAGATCACGCCACAACACGCGGCCGCGACTGTTCAGGCGTGGCCACAGAATGCCCGCTGCCTGACCGCGCGGCCACCACAGAAACAGGCCCGACACCACCAGCACCACACCCCACCCGGCAGCCATTTCGATGAGGCGGTCACCGACGGTGCCGATCATCAATTCGCCGTGAATGGCGCGAGCGATGGCTTGCAGGTTTTGCTTGGCATCCTGTTCGCCAAGGATGTCGCCATGGTACGGATCGACGAATACGTTGAGTTCCTGGCCGGCGTTCTTCACCACAAACTGTGCGCTGCGTTCGGCATTCACCGGCGGCAGGTACTGGGTGATCTGGCCTTGTGGATAAGCGCTTTTTACCCGCTGCAGCAAGTCGTCGGCCGGCACTGTGTGATGGCCGGCCGGGACGTTGAGCAGGCTGCTGTACATCAGCGAATCGAGCTGCGGTTTGAACAGGTAGATGATGCCGGTCAGGGCCAGCATCACCATGAACGGGGCGACGAACAGGCCGGCGTAAAAATGCCAACGCCAGGCCAGGTTGTAGAAATTCGGTTTGGGCTGTTTCATCACGTGTGCTCCGCTTGGCTTGGATCTTCTAGTTGTTCTGCAACCCTGTGGGAGCGACGGTGCGACGATTCGACCTGCTCGCGAAGGCGTCGTGCCAGACGACATCAACGTTGGATGTGCCGTCCCCTTCGCGAGCAGGCTCGCTCCCACATGGGTGGGTGTTAGAAACTCATGTCGACCTTGGTCCAGAGCGTGCGCCCCGGTTCATTGATCGCTTGCGGGTCGTTGGCCGGGTAGCCGAATCCGGCGTTGCCCGCCAGGTTCAGGTGTTCGGCGTAAGCCTTGCCGAACAGGTTGTCGACGCCGCTGCTGACCTTCCAGTGTTTGTTGATCCGATAGGCACCGTTGAGTGAGAACACGCCGAAGCCGGAACTCTTGTCGTAATCCTTGCCGACCACGTTGCCCTTGTTCTGGTCGATACGGTTTTGCGCGGCAACCACCCTCCACAGTGCGCCAGCGCTCCAGTTGTCTTCGGTATAGGTCAGGCCGAAGCGTGCATCCAGTGGCGGCATTTGCGGCAGGGCCGTGCCGTCGCTGCTGTTTTTGCCCCAGGCGTAAGCCAGGGTCGCATCGGCTTTCCAGTTATCGGTGAGTCTGTACGCGGCACCGAGTTCACCGCCCATGATTCGCGCGTCGATGTTCTCGGCGCGCGAAGTGCTCATGCCCGTCATTCCCGGGGTGTAGTCGAAGAGGATGTAATCGCGGATCACGCCGACGTAACCCGAGGCCCAGGCTTCGAGTTCGGCGCTCTTGTAGTTCACGCCGAAGTCGAACTGGGTGGTCTTTTCCGGTTTGATCGAATCGAACGCGTTGACCGATCCCGCCGGGCCGGACTTGGGCGAAAACAGCTCCCAATAATCCGGAAAGCGCTGCGCGTGACCCAAACCTGCATAGAGCGTGGTCGGACTGTCGGCCAGGTCATGCTCGTAGCGAATGAACCCGCTGGGCAGGGTGTCGGCGCGGGTATCGTCGGCGGTCGGGTTGGGGCGGCTCATCATTCCCGAACCGGTGGTTTGCCGGTAATCCTTGGCTGAAGCACGGTCGACACGGGCGCCGGTGATCAGCCGATCACGGTCGGCGGCGTACCAGGTCATCTCGCTGAACACACCGTAGTTATGGAAATCGGCGTCCTTGGTGTACGGCTGATCCTTGTAGGTGTCGATGCCCATGCCGCTGCGCTGACGGTGTTCGTTGGTCTGCGCGTCGAGGCCGGTGATCAGCTGAATATCAGCCCAGCGCCAGGTCGCCTTGATCCGTGCGCCGAGGGTGCGGCGGTCGACATTGGACGCCATCGGGCCCGCCATCATCCCGGTGCCGGACGGCGTGCGCAGGGTGTAGTTGTCCATCACGTGGTCGGCGTAGTTGTAGTAGACCTGCGCTTCGAGTTTCTCCAGCACGTCGGTGATGCTGGATTTTTCGAAACGCAGACCGAGGCTTTCCCGCAGGAACTGCGAACCGTCCATGCCGCGCCCGGCGTAGCGCGCTTCGCCGTCGCCCTTGCCGGCGGTGAGTTCGATCAGGGTGTCGGCGTCTGGCGTCCATCCGACCGCGATGTCACCGTTCCACTTGTCGTAGCGCGAGGCGACGATATCGTTGTTGCCGTCGCGGTAATCGTCGGAATGCGCGGTGTTGCCGATCACTCGCACGTAGCCCAGCGGGCCACCGGCAGCGGCGTCGACGACCTTGTCGAAGCGTCCGTGGGAGCCGGCCAGAATGCTCGCATTCACCCGTGTGCCGAGTTCGCCGAAGCTCTCCGGCTCACGATCAAACAGCACCGTACCCGCCGACGCGCCCGGACCCCAAAGCACGGTTTGCGGGCCTTTGATCACGGTCAGTTTGTCGTAGGTTTCCGGCGAGATGTACGAAGTCGGCGCGTCCATCCGCCCGGGGCAGGCACCGAGCATCATGCTGCCGTTGGTGAGGATGTTCAGGCGTGAGCCGAACATGCCGCGCAGCACCGGATCACCGTTGGTGCCGCCATTGCGCACCAGGGCGAAGCCCGGAATGGTCTTCAGATAATCGCCGCCGTCACTGGCCGGCACCGGTTGGCGCGGATCTTTTGGATTGGTGACGATGGTCAATGGCGAGCTCGGCGCAATTGCGGTGATCACCGTTGGACTGAGTTCTTCGTTGTGGCCGGCGTGATCATCGGCCAGCACCAGCGGGGACAGCAGAACGCCGCAAAGGACGGCGGTAGCGTGCCTGAAACGAATCCGCGATTCGTTCAAAGCGAAGGACGCCGGGGCAAAACCCGAGCGTGGAACAGCAGCAAACCTGGACATGACAATTTCCATCAAACAGTCGTAAACGACACGGCCGGCAGCCTGAAGCTGTCTTCTCAACCGTGTGTAATCAAAGGTGCGTGTTTACGTGGCGATGGGCGGGGCGCGGGTGCGGGCGCCGGGGAAGAAGGTCTGCCGGGCATGGCCCAGGCGTGGGGAGGGCGGGGTGAAGGTGTTGAGCGGTGGGATGTTGAAGGCGACGAAATCGCCGACGCCGGTCAGTGCCGGGCAATTGAACAGCAGGCTGCAATAGCCGCACTTTTCCCACAGCACGTGGTGCGAGGATTGTGGCGGGCAGTGTTCGGCTGAGGGCTTGGCGTCGTGGCCGCTGTGATCCATACGCGGCATGTCCATCGACATGTCCATGCTCATCGGCATCGATGTCGAGGCGTGCTGATCCATCGGCATCGACTGAGAAATCAGTGGGCCGATGAAGATCATCAACATGGCGAACAGGGCGATCCAGCTGCCGCGAGTCAGAGTTTGAGTCTGACGGCGTTGCCGCAAAGGCCTGGCGCTCAGCGGGCGCATGGGCGGAGTCTGCCGAAAGGCTTACTGAGCGTGCGCGTGGGCCTGCGTGGTTTCCGGTGGCTTCTTCTGCACCGAGACGTCGACGGTGACGTCACCGGCCTTCTCGAAATGCATCGTCAGCGGGAAGCGTTTGCCATCGCTGAGCAGGCTGCGATCGGTCGGGTTGAGCAGCATCACGTGCCAGGCCATCGGCGCGAATGTCACGTTGCCGCCGGCCGGGATTTCCACGCTCGGCACTTGCTGCATCTTCATGAGATCGCCCTGCATGACGTGCTCGTGCAGTTGGGCTTCGGGGGCGATGGGCGAGTCGACGCTAAGCAAACGGTCGGCAGTTTTGCCGGCATTGTGAATGATGAAATACGCGGCGACGGTCGGCGCGTTGGGCGGCAGCTCTTGCGACCATGGGTGGGCGATTTCCAGCTCGCCGGCCTTGTATTCGTGGGCATGGGCAAAGCACGCCGGCAGCAACAGCGCAGCGATTACGATGAGTTTGTTCAACATGGCAGTCTCTCCAGAACGATTTGAAACGCAGGTCAATTGCGCGAACAAATCAAACCAGAGGGGAAGCACGGGGATTGAGACTCGGCCATTGCTGGCGCGGCGTGGGTGTTTGCAGTGAGGCGGGCGCCACGCTGCGATTACTTTCGTAACGGGCGAAATACAGCTGCGGCGAGTGCGCCGGCAGCGCCACCAATGGCGCCGAGCCCGAGCAGCACCAGCAATGCTGCATGTTCGAATGAGTGTCGTTGGTCGGGGCTTTCTGATCGGTGGTGCCGATGTTGATCGCCACCATCTTGGTTCCGCTGCCGGTGCAGAAACTGCTCCAGAGCCATTGTTCGGCCGGTGAATTGGCCGCCTGCGCCATCGCCCCGGTCATCGGCATGGCGAGCATGTTGAACAGCACTGCAAAGCAGGCGATCCAGGCAATTGCTAGCCGGTGTCGGTTCATGGGACAGATCCATTGGGTGGGCGATCAGGCGCGGCTATTTAGCCTGATCAGGGCCGATAAGTAAAAAAGCGTCGTGCGGTTTGGTGTCGCAGCGCTGCCTGCAAGAGCTTGAGAAGCCTGCGCCCCAGCTCGATTTCGCCGTTATAAATGAGTGTAGCGGCTTCGATTCGCATTGCCTGGGCGAAATTCGAGTCGCTTTCTATTCGTGCACGAATGGTCTGCTTGTAGTCTCGGAGCGCCACCCGGTTGAGCTGCCCATCGCCCGAGTCTTCGATCTCACAACCCTTGATGTATTCGCTAAGATCGGCAGGCGTTTTGAGGTAATCCTTGACGTCGAAACGGGAGAATTTTTCTGACATTGGATGTGTACGCCCTTGGAATCAAAGACGTTGAGCGTAGAGGTGGACGCTGACTGCCGATAGTCAGTGATTCGTTAAGTTGTTGTGGGCAGTGTCCGGCGCGTTTGTAGGATTCAAGTCAGATATCCAGTCGAGCCCGTGACATTGTGGGAGCGAGCCTGCTCGCGAAAGCGGTGGGGCATGCAATGATGTGCAGACGTTGCCGACGTCTTCGCGAGCAGGCTCGCTCCCACAGTGGTCGGTGGCGAACACGTAGTCTGTGTACGTCGCGAACCTTGTGGAAGCGGCGGTGCGACGATTCGACTTGCTCGCGAAGGCGTCCGTGAGAACTGCGCTTGTTTTTAGATAAGGTTAAGGGGCGCAAGGGCCATGAGGATTGCGTCGACCGAGGCAAACTCCCGATCAACCCCCGGCAACCCCGGACGCTTCAACACAATTACCGGCACCCCACGCTCGCGCGCCACTTCCAGCTTTGGCTCGGTCGCGGTGCTGCCGCTGTTCTTGCTGATCAACACATCGATCTGCCGCCGCTCGAACAGCGCTCGCTCATCCTCCAGCAGAAACGGCCCGCGGGCGCCGATCACTTCGCAGCGTTCATTGCCCGGATAGACGTCGAGGGCGCGCAGAGTCCAGAACTGCTCCGCAGGGATTTCATCGAGGTGCTGCAGCGGTTCGCGGCCGAGGGTGAACAGCGGTCGGCGAAACGGCTTGAGGGCAGCGATCAACTCGGCCCAGTCGCTGACTTCGCGCCAGTCATCACCGGGCTGCGGCTGCCACGCCGGACGGCGCAAAGCCCAGCAGGGGATGTCGGTCAGTCGTGCGGCGGTCGCGGCGTTCTGGCTGATCTGTGCGGCATAGGGATGCGTGGCATCGAGCAGCAAGTCGATGCCTTCGTCGCGAATGAACTGCGCCAGCCCTTCAGCGCCCCCGTAGCCACCGACGCGCACCTGACAAGTCAGATCCGTCGGCACCCGGCCAACACCGGCGAGGCTGTAGATATGTTCTGGCCCGAGCGTGCGGGCAATCGCCAGCGCTTCCGTCACGCCGCCCAACAGCAGAACCCGCTTCATGCAAAACCTCCGGCGTGCCCGACGATCCCGCCCTGACGATCAATCGCAAACACCTCGACCTGCACCTGCGCCGGCACCACGCTGCGGGCAAAATTCAGCGCATGGCGGCAGACTTCATCTCCCAGCGCGATCCCCGCTGAACTGGCCATGGCCAGCGCCTGCTGGCTGGTGTTGGCCTCGCGAATGCTTTGCTGCAACGCCTCATCGGCACCTATCGCCGCCGCCCACTCCGCCAGTTGTGGCAGGTCGATACTCGAATGCCGCGAGTGCAGGTCCATGTGCCCGGCCGCCAGTTTGCTGATCTTGCCGAAGCCGCCGCACAGGCTGAGTTTATCCACAGGCACTTTGCGCACATGCTTAAGCACCGCGCCGACGAAGTCGCCCATTTCGATCAGAGCGATTTCCGGCAGGTTGTAGACGCGACGCATGGTGTCTTCGCTGGCGTTGCCGGTGCAGGCGGCGATGTGCAAATAACCGTTGGTTTTCGCCACGTCGATGCCTTGATGGATCGAGGCAATGTAGGCCGCGCAAGAGAACGGCCGAACGATGCCGCTGGTGCCGAGGATCGATAATCCACCGAGAATGCCCAGCCGTGGGTTCATGGTTTTCAGCGCCAGTGCTTCACCACCCTCGACGTTGACCGTGACGTCGAAGCCGCCGAAATAACCGGTTTCCGCCGCGAGCAATGTCAGGTGATCGCTGATCATTTTGCGCGGTACCGGGTTGATCGCCGGCTCACCGACCCCGAGCACCAGTCCCGGCCGGGTCACGGTGCCCACGCCGGCACCGGCATTGAAGCGAATCCCCGGCTCGGCCATTAGCCTTACCCGCGAATAGAGCAGGGCACCGTGAGTCACGTCGGGATCGTCGCCAGCATCCTTGATCGTTCCGGCCTCGGCGCCGTCATCGGTCAAACGACAGAACTCCAGTCGCATCTGCACCTGTTTGCCTTTGGGCAAAACAATCTGCACCGCATCGGCGGAGTGTCCGCCGAGCAACAGACGCGCGGCGGCAAGGCTGGTGGCGGTGGCGCAGCTGCCAGTGGTCAGGCCGCTGCGCAGCGGCGCAGGTTGTTCGGCAGTTTCGTCACGCATCGAGGGGTTTGACCAGATCGAGCAGGGTGATCGGTAGCGCCTGACGCCAGGTGTCGAACTCGCCGAGCGGTTGCGCCTGGGCGACATGGATACGCGTGAGTTCGCCGCCATGGCGTTCGCGCCAGTTCATCAGGGTGACTTCGCTTTGCAGGGTCACCGCGTTGGCGACCAGACGGCCACCGGGCTTGAGTTGCTCCCAGCAGGTTTCGAACACGCCCTCACGGGTGACGCCGCCGCCAATGAAAATTGCATCCGGGCGTTCCAGTCCGTTCAGCGCCTGCGGCGCCTTGCCGCGAATCAATTGCAGACCGGGCACGCCCAACGCATCGCGGTTGTGCTCGATCAATTGCTGGCGGCCGTCATCGGCTTCGATGGCCACGGCGCGGCAACTGGGGTGCGCGCGCATCCACTCGATACCGATCGAGCCGCTGCCGGCGCCGACATCCCAAAGCAATTCGCCGGGGGTCGGGGCAAGGCGGGCGAGGGTGATGGCGCGTACGTCGCGTTTGGTCAATTGGCCGTCGTGCTGGAATGCCGAGTCTGGCAATCCTGCGAGGCGTGACAGGCGCGGGGCGTCGGCATCGGCCAGGCATTCGATGGCGATGACATTGAGGTCGGCTATCGGCGCGTCATCCCAGGCGCTGGCGCTGCTGTCGATGCGTCGCTCGGCGTTGCCGCCAAGATGCTCGAGAACGCACATCCGGCTCGAACCGAAGCCGCGTTCACGGAGCAATTGTGCAACAGCAGCCGGGCTCTGACCGTCGTTGCTCAACAACAACAGACGCACGCCACTGAATAATTGCGCATTGAGCGCCGCCAGTGGTCGGGCCACCAAGGACAGCGTTACCACGTCCTGCAACGGCCAGCCGAGACGAGCGGCGGCCAGCGAGCAGGACGACGGTGCCGGCAGGATCAGCATCTCGTCGCTCGGCACCTGACGGGCGAGGCTGGCACCGACGCCGTAGAACATCGGGTCACCACTGGCCAGCACGCAGACCGCTTCGCCACGCTGGGCCAGCACCGGCGCCAGGGAAAACGGGCTCGGCCACAATTGCCGTTCACCGCGAATGCACACCGGCAACAAATCAAGTTGGCGCTGGCCACCAACGATCCGCGAGGCGCCCAACAGGGCACGCCGGGCGTTTTTGCCCAGGCCCTTGAAGCCGTCTTCACCGATTCCCACTACCGTCAGCCAGGGTGACATCTATATTCCTCTAAACACGCCGTTCCGACGGGCAGACTTTTCATGCCAGCGGACAAAGCAGGCATAATACCGCGCCTTCGCCCGCGAAGCGCTTTTCCCACGCAGCCGGTCCGCCCCTTGAACGAACGCCCGATGTCCACCGCCTTACGCCCCTCGGCCTGCCCGGGGTTGCTGCGTATCGTCCAGGCACTGGACGGCGGCATCTGCCGGATCAAGCTCAATGGCGGTTCGATCAGCGCCGATCAGGCTGATGCAGTGGCCGATGCAGCCGAACAGTTCGGCGGCGCGATCGAGGCGACCAACCGCGCCAATCTGCAGATTCGCGGGATCGGTAAGCAATCCGCAGCGCTGATCGAGCGTCTGCTCGCCGCCGGTCTCGGGCCGCGCACGGCGGCCGGTGACGATGTGCGCAACCTGATGCTCAGCCCTGCGGCCGGGATTGATCGGCAGATGCACTTCGACACCCGGCCCCTCGCCGAACAGATCCTCGACACGCTGCAAAGCCATCCACGTTTCCACGAGCTGAGCGCCAAGTTCGCCGTGCAACTGGATGGCGGGGAAGCCTTGGCGATGCTCGAGCATCCCCATGATCTGTGGTTGTCGGCGTTCGAGCGTGACGGTGAAGTGTTGCTGGCGTTCGGTCTGGCCGGATGTCCGGCGGATCGCGCAGTCGGCGCGGTGGCGCTGGAACACGGCCATGCACTGGTGGTGGCGGTACTGGAATTGTTTCTTGAGTTGGCGCGCCCCGAGCAAACACGCATGCGCCATTTGCTCGACGAGTTGCCGCTCTCGGCGTTTATCGAGCAACTGAGCACGCGCTTGCCGATCAAGTCTGTCAGCCATTGGCAGCGCACGGCCGTTGCGAACGATCTGCACATCGGCATTCATCCGCAAAATACCTCGGACCGGGTGTACCTCGGCGCGGTGCCGGCGCTGGGCCGTCTCGATCCGGCAATGCTGCGCGGGGCCGCGCAACTGGCCCGCCAGTTCGGCAATGGCAGCCTGCGTTTCACACCTTGGCAAAGCCTGCTGGTGCCGGATGTGCAAGCCAGCGATGCGGCGCAAGTACTGCAAGGTCTTGAACAACTGAACCTGTTGACCCGCGCTGCCGAACCCCTTGCACACCTGATCGCCTGCACCGGCTCCAATGGCTGCGGCAAAGGCCTGGCCGACACCAAGCAGGACGCGCGTCATCTGGCGACGTTGCTGCCCTCGGCCCTCAACGTCCATCTCAGCGGTTGCACGCGCTCTTGCGCCGCCGCCCACTGTGCCCCGGTGACGTTGCTGGCCGTCAGTGCCGGTCACTACGACCTCTATTTTCGCGATGCAACGCAGCCGGGTTTCGGCGCGCTGCACGCACGCAACCTTACTATTGAAGCGGCCGCGATCTTGCTCGACGCCCGCTCTCGGAGCCCCCTTGATGCTTGATTACATCCGCGATGGTCAGGAGATTTATCGCAACTCCTTCGCGATCATTCGCAGCGAGGCCAATCTGGCGCGCATCCCGGCCGATCTGGAAAAACTCGCAGTGCGGGTGATTCATGCCTGCGGCATGGTCGAGGCGGTCGACGGCCTGCAATTCTCCGAAGGCGCGGGCAAGGCCGGGCGCGATGCGCTGGCCGCCGGTGCGCCGATCCTCTGCGATGCGCGGATGGTCTCCGAAGGCGTGACCCGTGCGCGCCTGCCGGCCAACAATCAAGTGATCTGCACCTTGCGTGACGAGAGCGTGCCTGCGCTTGCCCGTGAACTGGGCAACACCCGTTCCGCCGCCGCGCTGGAGTTGTGGCGTCCGCATCTGGAAGGCAGCGTGGTGGTAATCGGCAACGCGCCGACAGCGCTGTTCTATCTGCTGGAAATGCTCGACGCCGGCGCACCGAAACCGGCGCTGATTCTGGGCTTCCCGGTCGGTTTCGTCGGCGCCGCCGAATCGAAAGCCGCCCTGGCCGCCGACAGCCGTGGCGTGCCGTTCGTGATCATGCAGGGCCGTCTCGGTGGCAGCGCCATGGCTGCGGCTGCCGTCAATGCCCTCGCCACGGAGATCGAATGATGCAGGCCAAAGGACGTTTGATTGGCCTGGGCGTCGGCCCGGGTGATCCCGAACTGATTACTGTCAAAGCCCTGCGCCTGCTACGTGAGTCGCCGGTGGTGGCGTACTTCGTCGCCAAGGGCAAAAAGGGCAACGCGTTCGGCATCATCGAGGCGCACCTGCAAGAAGCGCAGAACCTGCTGCCGCTGGTCTACCCGGTGACCACCGAAGCGTTGCCGGCGCCGCTTTCCTACGAGCAAGTGATCAGCGACTTCTACGATGAAGCTGCCGAGACGGTCGCCGCGCATCTGGACGCCGGTCGCGATGTCGCGGTGATCTGTGAAGGTGATCCGTTCTTCTACGGCTCCTACATGTACCTGCACGATCGCCTCGCCACTCGCTATGAAGCGCAAGTGGTGCCGGGCGTTTGTTCCATGCTCGGTGGCGCTTCGGTGCTGGGCGCGCCGCTGGTGTATCGCAATCAGAGCCTGTCGGTGCTCTCCGGCGTGTTGCCCCATGAAGAATTGAAGCGCCGTCTGGCCGATGCCGACGCGGCGGTGATCATGAAGCTGGGGCGCAACTTCCCGAAAGTGCGTCAGGTACTCGAAGAACTGGGTCTGGCCGAGCGCGCGCTGTACGTCGAACGCGCAACCATGGCCAATCAGAAGATCGTGCCAATGGATCAGGTCGAGCCGATGTCGTCGCCGTACTTCTCGCTGATCATCGTGCCGGGCGAACGGTGGCAAGGCTGATGACTCAATCCACGCCAGCCATCGTCATTCTCGGTCAGGGCAGCCTGGCCACCGCGCGGCGCATTCAGCAGGTCTACCCAGCGGCGCAGATCCACGGCCTTGCCGGGCGCGTCGACGGCGCTGATTGCACCTACCAGGAATTTGGCGCGACCCTGCGTACGCTGTATCAACAGGACACGCCGATCATTGCCCTGTGCGCGGCCGGCATCGTCATCCGCACGCTGGCGCCGCTGCTGCTGGAAAAGGGCGCTGAACCTGCGGTACTTGCCGTGGCCGAAGACGGCAGCGCCGTGGTGCCGCTGTTGGGCGGCCTCGGCGGGGTCAATGTCATGGCGCGGGACATCGCAGCCGGACTGCAAGTCGCCGCGGCGATCACCACCAGCGGCGAGTTGCGTTTTGGCACGTGCCTGCTCAATCCCCCGACTGGCTACGCGCTGGGCGATCTGGAAATGGGCAAGCGATTTGTCTCCGATCTGTTGGCCGGCCATAGCGTGCGCATCGAAGGCGCGGCGCCGTGGCTGGATCAGGCGCAATTGCCGGAAGATCCGCAGGCACAGCGCTCGATTCATGTCGGCAGTGCCGCGCGTGAAGCGAGTGCCAGTGAGTTACTGATCTATCCACGCAGTGTGGCGGTGGCGGTGGCGGTGAGTGCTGAAACATCAGACCTGACGGATGCCGTTCGCAGTGCCTTGCAGCAGGCGAAAATTGCCGTGCAATCGTTGGCCTGTCTGTTGGCCAGCGAGACGCAAATGGCTGCGCCACTTTTGCGTGAAGCGGCGCTTGAGCTGGGTGTGCCGCTGCGCTTTGTCGCGGCGCAGAGCGACATCGAAACCCTGGCGCGAGTCGCAGTGCCCGCGGCGACAGTCGTGGCCGGCCACGGCATGGCAATCGCAATTGCCGAGCAGCCTCTGGATGTTTCAAAGATTGGCCGGCCACGCGGTCGTCTCGCGGTGATCGGCCTCGGCCCCGGCGCTGCCGAACTGATGGTGCCGGCGGTGAAAGCCGAGCTGGCCCGCGCCACCGATGTACTGGGCTACGAAACTTACGTGCGCATGGCCGGGCCGTTTCGCGACGATCAGGTGCAGCACTGCACCGACAACCGCGAAGAGATGCAGCGCGCCCGTCACGCCTTCAGGCTGGCCGCCGAGGGGCGCTCGGTGATCGTCGTGTCGTCGGGCGATCCCGGCGTGTTCGCCATGGCCGCTGCGGTGCTTGAAGCGTTGCACGAGTCGGCTGATCCGGCGTGGCACAGCGTCGACCTGGAAATCCTCCCGGGCGTGTCGGCCTCGTTGGCTACCGCCGCGCAGGCCGGTGCACCGCTGGGCCATGACTTCTGCGTGATGTCGCTGTCGGACAACCTCAAGCCTTGGTCGATCATCGAGAAGCGTCTGGACCTGGCCGCCGAAGCGGATCTGGCGTTGGCGTTCTACAACCCGATTTCACGCGCGCGTCCGTGGCAACTGGGCCGGGCACTGGAAATCGTCGCGCAGCATCGTGCACCTGAAACGCCCGTGGTGTTGGGCCGCGACATCGGCCGTCCGGGTCAGACCTTGCGCACCACGACGTTGGGCGCGTTGACGCCGGAGCAGGTGGACATGCGCACCATGGTGTTGATTGGTTCTTCCACTACCTGCACCTTTCCCCGCGCCGGCGGGGGTGATTGGGTCTACACGCCGCGCTGGTATGGCGAAAAACCGCTTTCCTGAGCATCACGCCGAGGCAAGTTGTAAATAAGTTGCCTCGGTGAGATATCAAGTCGAAATTCCCTGTCAGCCGATAAGGTTTAAAACAGAGCGGTGTCTCCGTCAGGAGCACCGCTTCGTTTGTTTATCGAACCATTCGTCATGCAGCTGTTTGTTACCGGATCATGCGTGCGATGAACTTATCTGTCGTTTGATGTTTCTTGAGAAATTATTTGAGTTTTGTGCTTTTTGAAGTTGTCGCGCCGGCAGAATAACTTCGTCCAGGATTCTCTCAATGAATAAAGGATGAAGTCTGATGGGTGTCATGGAGCAATATGTCGACGCGTTCAATTTTATTTCGCCTGATGAATATTCTGCGCTGAAGCGAACATTCAAGGCACTTTCCGGCTCTGCCGAATATGCAATGTTGGTAGCGCTTTACGAAAATGCCGGGCAGGCCACGAGTCTCACTGAAAAACTGCAAGTTGTAACACTCTTCCTGCAAAACCTTGAGCGCCTGTCACATCGCAACTCAGCGCCCGTGCCGGCGTTGATCAATACAGTTGAAGATAAACTACGAGACTATGCCAGCCGTTTGGCCGGCACTGTCAACATACTCAGTGATGTACCCAGCCCGGTACCCGCAATCATGCACTTTGTCTGGGTGGGCGGCAGTGAAGTTGGCAATATCCAGCGCGATTACATGAATATCTGGCGCCAGGTGCTGGCTGCCGAAAATTACCAGTTCAATCTTTGGTATGACAGCGATGCATTGCTCGCTTTCGAAATGAATCGGGTTATATCCGACAGTGCCAGAGTAGATGCGATGGAGTCGGGCGGCGACACGCTGACCAGCCCCAGTGAGCTGGCAAAGATGATTGAAGATCGTGCGCGTGTATTGAAGCGCGAGATGTTTGAATACCTGCAACTACCGCAATGGCAAGGCCGCGCTGATCAGGCCCGGATCGATTTGATGGTGCGTGCGTACGGCAAGGACCGCGCAACGCTGGAAGCCTTTCGTCAACGCTGTTTGCAAAGCCATCAGCAAATGGCCGGCACCGATTTGCAGTTACGCGATGTCGGACGGGAGTTTGCCGGGCACTTTTTACAGGATGTCTATCAACGCGAAGTATCCATGCGCGGTAACTTTGCAGCAGCCAGCGATGTTGTGCGCTTGCAGGCCGAGTATCTGCAGGGCGGTCGTTACACTGATATGGATTACTTGCCGCCGCTGGCCGACAAACCGGGCGGAGTCGACATAAGCGGTTTCAGTGACGAGCAACGACTGGGCGTGTTGCAGCTGTTGCTCAATCATGACGAAACCTTGATGCCGGGACGCGACCGCCAGCGCTACACCGATCACACGGATACGTTGTCAGGCACCGATCTGGATGCACTGCTGGCCTTTGCCCGCAGCAAACCCGGCGTCGAGCATATATTTGTCGCGCCGCGTGAAGTCCACAGCCCGCAACACGGTCTGCGAATGGGCGCGCAATTCAGCCGAGAGATGAACGCTTATCTGCTGGCTCACCCGCAAAGCGAGATGACGCTCGCGGTCATGCAATTGATCCGCTTCAACTATGACTGTCTGCAAGCCGTTGAACAGTCGGCAATAGCATCGTCGGTAGACTGGTCACAGACGGAGCGATTGCTCGATGTAATTGAAAACGTGATGAACGAGAAAATCGCGCAGGGGCAACTGACACGCACGCTGCAGGATTTTCTGGGTAAGTTGAGCGAGTCGATTTTAAGTTACTACCGCGATGGCATTCGCGTCGGAGCGCGCGGCACCATTGCGCTTACCGGCCCCGGAGCGGCAGTCACCGGATTGAAAAACCATGTCGAGACTCACCTGCTGCCGGACAACGAGGTCACGGTTCAGGAGCGCCTGCGCCTGGCGGAGGGTTACAACGTCCAGACCGAGGAGGAGGCGATCTCCGGTTGGACCGTTAATGACGACGAGGCGCAATGGCTGGCCAAAGAGCAGGAACAGTGGAAAGCCGGCAAACTCAAATCGCGGTATACCGGCCAACTGGCGGATCTGCTTCAACCGCAACAGACGCTGACGTTCAAACAAGGCTGGCCCGTGGTCGGCGGTAAACCGGTGCTGTTGACGGCAGTCCTGCAACAAATGATGGATGATCTGGGCGAACCCTTTGTGCGCGCCATGAGGGACAAGCTGAGTGGTGAGATCACCTTCACCAAGGCCTTTTCCATCGGTTTTGATAATCGTCAGTTGATCCTTGCGCAACCTGTGCGCGCACTGCCCGTTTCCCAAGGCGCGGAATCATCGAGCAACCTCAACGAACTGTTCAGCCGCATTGCCCATGACTCTTTGCCGCTTGAGCAACTGAGCCCGTTGGTGCGCGTCATGCTCGGGGGCATTTTCGGTGCGACAAGTCTGGACGACGCCAGCTTCACCGAGGTCTGGCAAACCGTGCGCGACCTGGCTGTTGAAACCGATGGCGACGGCACGTTCGCCCGTTATGACGCGGTGGAAAAAGCCGTCCGCCAGCGACAATCGCGCGGTTTCGAGACCGGGCTGGCGCGTGGCGAGGCGGATGGCCTCCTGACGGCGCGCGAACTCAAGGTGCAGGCACTGTTTGAGCCGCTGACCTTGCGGCAATGGGGCGAACGTATCGGCCAGATCAATCGCACGGCGCAGGGTGAGTACCGTTCGCGGATTCTCCAGCGCAGTGCGCAGGTGCGCGAGATGTTCGTCGAGGCCGGCGCGACCTCGGCCCGGCAACTGTCGCAGGATTTGCTGATGCACACTGCCAGTGACCCAGGGCGTCGGTGTTATCCGCTGGCGTTGCTGATGGGCGCAGCGGTGGCTGCCGGCGAGTCAGCCGAACGGACGCTGGTGGGACATGTCGCCACAGCCAACGTCAACCATAAGGAGCCCAGTTCACTGGCTTTGCTCAGTGCGTTGAACGAGCTACGGGCCTTGCCCGGCAGTGCCATTGGTGAATCCCGCGGCTTGCAGAGTCTGGACACGGTCATACAGACACTGGAGGCGAAAACGGCGTCCACGGTCTTCTTGCTCGACACTGGTGATCACGCCTTGCTGGTGGCCAAAGTGCAGGCTGGAGACCAATTCGTCTACCGCTTCTATGACCCGAACTTTGCCATTTACGCGTTCGCCAAAGGCGCACAGGTGAAGCTCGGCGTTGAGCGTTATCTGAGCGCAGGCGACAGCGCACTGGCGAAGCTCTACGGGCTGGGCGATATGGCCGCAGCGCGGTTCAACGTGATCGAGTTGAACACTGTGGCGATCGCGGCCCGCAAGCTATCGAGCGGTTTGCGCCTGGACAGTTTTTTGCGCCTGCCTTCGAGTGATTCAGGCCGTGTCCCGGTCTGGGCAAAACAAGCCGTGGCGCGTCAGCGTTCGCTCAGCGAAAACGCGCGGATGGGCGCCAGCCTGGCGCAAATGGATGCGCGCTATTGGGCGCAGGAGTTTGCTCAGGCCACGCAGCAGTTGCGCAGTGAACATTCGCTCGGGCGGGAATATTTGCCTTTGCTGGAAACGCTCAAACCGCAGGCGGACGGTGGTTATTCGGTGACGCTGGTCGATGCGCAGAACCGCCATCCAGCGCGCACCGTCAGCACAGCGGACCCGCGCTTCACTCAGCTCAAACAGCATCTGCAGCAGAGTGTGAAGGCAGGCAACCCCAGTGGTCCGGCGGAAGCGGATGGCGGCAGTCGCTTGAGTTTCGCCTTTGCGATCCAGACACTGATCAGCGAAATGCGTCATCGCGAATACCAGGCCGGTGATCAGGTGCCAAGCTTGTCGATCGCGCTGCAAGTACAGGTCTACGTCAGCTATGCGCAGTTGGGTTTTGGCGTGGTCAGCGATACCGCACAGATGATCAACCTGGTGCGGCAAGCGCTGGCCAGTGAACAGGCGCTGCTCTTGCGCCAGTCGTCGTTGTCTGGCCGGGTGCTCGGTCGCGCGGCAACCGGGGTTGGTTTTGCGTTTTCGCTGGTCAATATCGGCTTCGATATTTACAACCTGTCACTGGCGGACAATCACGAGCAGCGCTCGCGCTTCTCCACGTCCCTGGCGTTCAACACAGTGGCGTTGGGATTGGACATTGCCGCATTGGCAGCAGGCGGAACAGTAGGGGCCGCCGCAGCTTTTCTGTCTGTGCCATTGCTCGGCATCGGCATCGGCGCCACTGCCATCGCCAGCAATCTGGGGCAGATTGCCGACAAGGCAACGGCGGTCGGCAATCACCTGCGTGCCATCCACAATGCCTACCAACCGGGCGCCTTCACTGTGGAAGAGGGGGTGTTGCAGTTCCCGCCGGAAGCCGTCATCACCCACCTGGATCTGCAGGACCGGCAGGTGCGCTTTGACAGTCAGCGATTTTATCCGTGGGGCGGCGGTGCACTGGAATTGCCGCAATACAACGATGATCCCAGGCAGATACACCGTTCCCTCAATATTCGGCACGCGTTCGGTCTCCCCGAGAGTGCAGCGCTGAACATTCGCAAGGCTGCTGCGCCTCATACCGTGGTGTTGCCGTGCACGCCGCTCTGCTATTACGGGTACGAATATCAACTGGGAGGCGCGGGCTACGTCTACGAGCCACTGCCGGGAGAGCAGGTCGAGCCTCGCGACGCCAGTGAAATACCTGGGCCAGACTGGTACTCGTTGTTCAATCCATTCACGGCATTGACCGACACGCTGAAGACCCATATGGATGAGCGCATCCACACTCGCTATCCGCAATTGCGCAACAGTGTGACGGACAAGCTGGAATACGACGAGCAGGGCAAACGGCGCTTTTATCTGCACAGTACGCCGTCGCTCAAGCACATCCTCTACAAACTGCATCCGGTCTATAAACCGACAACGATCAGCGTGGTGCTGGACGAGCAGGTGCGCCAACTGGCGGTGCCGACGTTGCCGATGGAGTGCCAGCAAAAGCTGTCCTACGAAATCAGCGCCACGTCAGACCGCTGCCAGCTTCGTCTGACGCCGGGATTGAAAACGGTGAAATTCAATGGAGCGACCCAATGGCTGGTGCATGCCCCTTGGGTCAGCATCGAGCAGGTCAGCTTTGATGACGTACCCAGGATGGATGACGGCGCCCCGCAAACGTACCTGGCGGGGCGTCAACTGACGGTCGACGGTATCGTGCTGTCGGCGTTCGATGGGCTGATCGAGTTGGCCGGGGGAGAGTTGTTTCAACTGGACTGGCAAGGCAATGCGCTGCACCTGGTTTCCATCACCCTGGGCGATGATAAAAACAATCCGCGTGATGTGCTTGCCCACCTGCGCAAACGAGAGAAGGAGATGCGCCTCGGCACGGGATACGTCACGCTTCAGCGGTTCAAGGTTGCGCTCAACCCAGCCAGCCTCGATGTGCGCACGACAGCCTTTTACGATGTCGCTCAAAAACGCTTGTTGTATGCGCGCGATCTGCCGGGCGAAGTCAATGAGGGCTTGATGCTGGGCGCCGCCAGCACGACTCATGCGTGGTTTTATCATCCCGACCATGCCACGGTCTGGCGCGTCGATGTGATCACTGCTTCGGTCGTCCATCGTTATCGGTTACTGAGCCTGGAACTCGGCACGAAAATCACCACTTTCGGGCAACTGGCTGACGGCACGCTGCGAGTCTCGCAGCAGTTGGTAGAACAAAAGTCCATGAATGTGCGCACGACGCTGGAGTTTCATCTGACCGATAGCGAAGTGACCCTGACGGACATCCACATGTGGTCGCCCGGTCTGGAAAGTTCTTTCCTCAAGCCGGAAGAGGGAACGCGAATCGCGTTTTTCCGCCATCGCCAGAAAAAGCACCGCCCCTACGCAGATGAAACACCAGGCATGGCTTCGCCGGTCACTACCTGGACTTACGCGCCCTATGTTCATGCCCGTGCCTGGTCCTTCGATCGGCTGCTTGAGCGAGCATGGATTGCCGCGCATCACGACAGGTACTTGCGCGCTGGCGCTGACAGTGAAGGGGACAGGGTGATGCTCATGCCGCGAGCGTCTGACCCGGCGGCTGCGCTGCTGTTTTACAGCCAGCAAAGCCAAATGCTCAGCCATGGCATCGAACTGCGCGACAACGTCTTCTGGCACAAGGCGCTGGCGAAAAACGTGATCGAGGTTACCCGTGTGGGTGAAAGCTACCTGGCCACTCAAAGCGACGGACGACTGTTCGAAATCGACCTCGGTGCCAAGGATGACAACTGGCTGTCCGAGCTTGATAGACATGTTCTGAAGTTTGTCGGCCTCAGCCGGCATTGGCTGCAACAAAATCCGGATTGGCTGGCGGCATTACCGGCGCTTGCCAGGGAATACAGCAGCGCAGCCTTTGCGATCATCGGTTTGCGTGCCCAGCCGGGTCAGCCGTTTCTGGCTGCGTGGTGCGTTGATGAAAAGCTCGTGCTGATGGACGCAACGGCTAACCGCGAGCTCGCGTTATTGGGGCTGACGCCTGATCGGCAGGCCGTTTGGTTGCTTGATGCGAGCGCCGGGCAGCTTTGGCGCCAGACGCTGGTTTGCGTCGATACGATGCGCACGGCGTTTGGTAACGGCAGCGTGTTGCTGCATCGCGAAGCCTTGCCCCAGGCCGAACAGGTCTGGTCGTCGTGGGCGTTCAGCGAAGTGCTGCCGCACGCAGACGGCCTGCTCGGGCGTACCCGTGAAGGTGTGACGCTGCTACTGCGGGATCAGCAACCGGCACGGATTATCAGCATGGAAAACCGATGGTCACACGCTCCAGGTCAGACGCCAGGGCAGCTGCAGGAACGTTTGAAACGGCGGCTGGAAGGGCAGTCCCATGCCGCGTTTCTACCCATTGAGAATATCGGCAATCGTTATCAGTACTACGTTCCGATGCTTGATCGGCTGTTTGAGGTGTCCGCACGGGACGATGGGCAATGGGCAACATTTCTCGGTACGCGTGATGCGGCCAATCCGCTACTGTTCGACCCCATTGACGAATTGCTCTTCAGTGCCGGAACGGTCGATGGCGTTTGGTTGCCGGGCAGCTATGCGCATCGTGACGAGGAAGTCATGGCGCTGGAATTGACTGATGATCTGGCCGAGGTACAGCCATTGCTTGCCGACGGCGTTGAAAGGTTGATTCTGACCTTCGGTTCGCGCACGGAAGGTTATCGGATATCGGCCGAAACCTGGCAGCGTCTGAATTGCATTGTTGTTGATGTGCGACGTCCATCCGAGGGGCGGGTGCCGGAACCTGGCTTGCTGGTGCTGGACGTGGCGGAGGGTGGGCATTTGCTGATGTCGCAGGTCGCTGGCCACCTGGTGCTGACCGACCCGGACAATGGGCACAGTCTGATCGTGCGCGGCGTCGAGGAGCAGGGTGAGTGCGAACTGGCTGTCAAAATGGCTGGCCGTCATTATCTGTTCGCACTCGAGCAGTGGTTGCAGGCTTTTGCGGCTGTGCAGGACGGTGACGCCATTGCCAGCCTGGCGGTGGTGGCTGAACATTTGCCCTGAGCGGTAAATTCATCTGAACAATAAAACGCCGCGGACATTGTCGTTCGCGGCGTTTTTGTTTTGGCAGTTAAACCGAGGTCGGGCGCTCAAGGCACCAGATAACCTTTGACCCCGGTAAAAATGATCTGCGCCGCCAGTGCGCAGACAAACAAACCCATCAAACGACTGACGATCTGCAAACCCTGATCCCCCAGAATCCGTTCGATGCGGTTCGACAGATACAGCACCACGCCCACCGTGAAACTGGCCAGCGCGATACTCATGATCGCAGTGAGCTTATCGTCCCAGTGCGGCTGGCTGACCCCCATTACCAGCAAGGCGCCGATGGTGCCCGGGCCGACGGTCAGCGGAATGGTCAGCGGCACGATGGTCACGTCCTGCTGCACGTTGTCGGCCTGTACCGCCGGCTTACCCTGCGCCATGCCCAGCGCCGAAATGAACAGCACGCTGCCGGCACCGATGCGAAACGCATCCACGGTGATACCGAACACATCGAAAATCACCCGCCCGAACAAATACAGCAAGACGCTGGAGACCAGCGTCGCCACCGCAACTTTCCAGGCCAGCCGCCGTTGCTCCTTGCGCGAGTAGCCACGGGTCAGGCTGATAAAGCAGGACAACACGAAGAACGGGCTGTAGAGCACCAGCATCTTCAGGTAAACGCTGAACAACACGTGGAGCATGGTCATGTCTCGCAGGGAAGGAGAATGGGGATGGAGTCTATCAGCGCTTTACGGGGTTGGGGTATCGACTTTTAGAGCGTTGCTTGTTATTGGTTTAGTTGTTTTTTAGTTGCGCTTTTGATGGGTTTGGTAAGTAGTGTTACATGTTTTTGTTTGTCGGTTGTTGGTGGCTTTGGTTATGGTTGTTTTCGCAAGTTAATGAAGGCTTGCTTAAATGATGATAAGGAATTCAAAGTGAATAACCCGGTAATGCAACAACTCTATGTCGCTAATTGCATTAGTGCTTTGCAGCAATATGAAATTGATGAAGTTCCAACTATTCAAGCTCGTGGTGTTGCCTTGACCCTTAACTCCGGTGACGCCGTGGAAGCGCCGACAAAGGCGGCAGTTGTTGGCGAGGGTCTTTTGGCATTTTCTGCTCATCTGACGGATGACAATCGGACCGACGCACAAAATGCCTTTCTTTTCGCGACACTTGTCGCCAACAAGAAATTCCCGCTCGAAAGCCAGGGCCTGGAGTGGTATCTGCTGTTTCGCGAGGTCATGACCAACTCAGGCTGGACGCCTGTTACCAAGTACTACAACGATCTGGAAGTTGCGGGCACCAGCGTACGGATGGATAAACTGGTCCTGGAAATTCTCGGCTCGGTGGTAGCGGGTCTTGCGGTGCCTGGCCCTGCAACTGCGCTGATGCTGAAGACGGCGAGCGACGCCATCACCGCTCTGAAAAAACGTGACACCGCATTGACTCTGTATGAACGCAATCTGCTGAACCACGGCGTTGGTGGCATCACCGCTGGCGTCTGTACCGAAGTTAATGGCGAAGCCATCATGGCCGTCGGTGCTGTGCGTTTTCTGCGTCGCAATACGTCCACTAAAGTTATGTTTGTCGATGTAGATGTTCGCAATGTGAAGTTGTACACCGGTGAAACGATCTTTGCCAAGAATACCGAAATTGCTGATAAGGCGCGCATGGCCATCAGGACTAAACTGGGTCTGAACGTTGTATCGAAAATCGAAGAGTATGAAGTCTGATTAACAGAAGAAGGGCAGTCATGGCGACTGCCCTTTTTTATTACGGAGGCCTGACATGAATGATGAATGTTTAATTTTGGTTGTCGGGGCTTGCGTGGTGATCATTCCCGATGGTGAGCGGCTGGAAGTTTATAGCGATCTGGTCAATTCGATTTTGCTGGCGCAACGGGTTGCCAATAAGAAACATGAAAAATCCCTGTCCCCGGATTGGTACGGCACGTACGTGAGTGTCCTTGATGATTTCTGGTTGCGCCATCAGAAGTCGAAGCAGACATGGCAGGTCAGCAATCCCGGAAATCAGTCCGCGCTGGAGTTTTTCAATACAGCGTTACGCAATGATGCAATGCCTGAAACCCGAATAATGGGCGCAGTTCTGCAGCGAATGGCACACATACCGGGCTACGAACTCGCCATCCAGCGATTGCGCAGTTTCATGAAAATATCGGTTACGGCCGAGTCGGACAGCATGCCAGCGCCGTTGGCGAAGGTGCATCTACTGGTGATTGTTGCGAACGCTGCCGATGCGATCGCAAGCGCGTTTGTTGAGTTCGAGACGTCACTCGAGTTAAGCCAAAATCCATTTCAACAGTTGTATCAATGCGAAGAGGTTCAAGGCTTGGTCCATGTGCATCACGCCCGGGCAAGTCTGTCCGAAATTCGCTACAGCGGCGCGCGTGAAGCCATTGCCAGGAAAGTCAGGGACAAACTTGCGGACAGCGTGGCGGTGCTGAATCTGCCCAAGGAGATTACGGCATGAAGGACTTGATTACACCGCAGGCTGCGGTGGTGGGCGGCAGTGTCGTGGCGTTTGCCGGTGGCCTGCCTGCGACCCATCGAGATGATATCTACATGAGCACAGCCTATGCGCAAAGAGCAACGCGCGCGGCGTTCGAGGACGGGCTATCGGGGGACTGGTTCGAGTACTACAGGAATGTCCTGAAATTTGTCGGATGGGACGTGCCGAAACCGCAAACCTTGACTCCGTCGCGCAATAATCTGATGGCCGGTCAGGCAACGCAGCGTATCGCGGCGGTATTGGGTGAGCGGTTCGGCGAACCTATGCGGCGTGCGTTGCGGGTGATGGAACGTAACACATTGGCACTCAGGCTGTTCGAGTCCACGAGCCTGCGTGCCAATGTCGGATATTTTCAAATGATCCCCTGCGTGATGAGTGGCCCGAACAAGGTGGAAATGGGCATCTATCACCGTCAGTTCCAGATCGAGAGAGAGGCCAGCGGGTTTTTGTTCAGCAAGGATGAAACACTTGTCCACAACAGCGTTGAACAAATTGCGGCCATCACATTCAACACGCTGCATTACGCTCAGTTTCGCGAAAAGGTCAAAAACTCGGTCATCACCGGCTCTCTCAAATACCTTGATGGCCTGGAGATCTGATCGAATAACAATACGATCCTGCTCAGAAAGTCGACGCCGTCCGGTTTTGCTGGTCACGCTGGGCGACCCAGTGCTCGATCAGCTCGCGCAATTGCGACAACTCGACTGGCTTGGACATGTGCCCATCCATCCCGGCCTGCCGCGCGCGCTCCTTGTGCTCGGCGAGAATGTGCGCCGTCAGCGCCACGATCGGCGTGCGAATGCGTTGGTTGCTGACTTCCCACGCGCGCAGTTGCTGGGTCGCCGAGAACCCATCGAGGATCGGCATTTCGCAGTCCATCAACACCAGATCGTAACGCTGGGCCTTCATCGCTTGCAGCGCTTCTTCGCCGTTGGCGGCGGTGTCCGGTTGCAGGTTGAGCTTGCCGAGCATGCCGCGAATCACTTTGGTCGAAATCGTATTGTCTTCGGCGACGAGGATGCGGAAATCGCTCGGCACTTTGGCAGCCGTGGCCGGGGTGACCACTTGCGGCTGGAACACCACCTGGCCTTTGTTGCGCTGATTGAGTTCGTCGGCCAGGGTGGTCTTGAGCGTGTAGCCGGCCACCGGTTTGGCGAGGATACGTTTGATCCCCGAGTTGCGCGCGATGATCTTGCTCGGCGCATTGCTGATGCCGGTGAGCATGATCAGCAGGATGTCGTGGTTCAGGCTTGGGTCTTCCTTGATCTTGGCCGCGAGCTGCATGCCGGTCATGCCCGGCATGTTCTGATCGAGCAGTACCACATCAAAGTAATCACGCAGGTGCGCCTTGGTTCGCAGCAAGGCCAACGCTTCTTTGCCGGAAGGCACGGCGCTGACATTCAACCCCCACGCACTGCATTGCTGGACCAGCACTTTGCGGCAGGTGTCATTGTCGTCGACCACCAGCACCCGTGCGCCTTGCAGCGGACTGTCGAGATCGGAAGTCGGGTGTTCGAGGCGATCCGGATCCAGCGGCAGGGTCAGCCACAGCGTGCTGCCCTGATTGGCGCCGCTCTTGATACCGAATTCACCCTGCATCAAGCGGATCAGTTGCCGTGCGATCACCAGCCCCAGATTGCCACCCAGACGATTGGCCGAAAGGAAGTGCTTGCTGTGCAGCTCGGCGTGCATCAGCGCATCGCGCTCTTCCTGATCCATGGGCTGGCCGCTGTCCTGCACGGCAATGCGCAAACGCGGTTTACTGCTGCGCTCGTCGAGGGCGACGACGATCAGCACTTCGCCTTCGTCGGTTTTCTTCAGGGCGTTTTCCAGCAGGCTCAGCAGGGTCTGGCGCAGGCGTGTCGGGTCGCCGCTGATTACTCTCGGCACTTGCGGCTGGATAAAGCTGATCAGCTCGACGTTCTGTTGTTCGGCCTTGGCGCGGTAGATGCTCAGGCAATCATCGATCAGGGCATTGAGGTCGAACTGCACGTCGTCCAGCTCGATCTGGCCGGATTCGAGCTTGGAGATGTCGAGGATCTCGTTGATCAGCGTCAGCAGTTCGTTGCCGGCGCTGTGGATGGTCTGTACGTAGTCGCGTTGCTTGACCGACAACGGCGTGCCCAGCAGCAGTTCGGTCATGCCGAGCACGCCGTTCATGGGCGTGCGGATTTCGTGGCTGATCTTGGCGAGGAATTCGGCTTTGGCGTTGATCTCGGCATTGCTCGCGGCGAGGTCGCGGCTGACGCTGAAGCGGCTTTCGGTGATGCTGCGCTGCCGCTCGCCCAGGGCGATGCTCATCAACAGACCGCTGATGCAGATGAACGCCATCAGGGTCATGATCAGGCCTTGCGGCGACACCAGCGTCAGGCCCAGCAGCGCAGGCAAGATGATCAGCGTGCCGATGTTGAACACCACCATCGCCGCGACGAACAAGCGCGCTGGGCGATAACCCTTCTGCCAGTGATAGAACGCGACAAACAACATGCTCAGGCCGGCCAGCGCCACCAGTGCATAAGTGATGATGTTCAGCGGCAGGGTGTTGACGAACAACAGCAACAGGCTGCAGGTCACGATAAACAGGATATCGCCGATCAACAGCTTGTTCAGCGGGTGCGGGCCGAGCGGGGCGAAGAAGCGATAGGCGAACATCAATCCGGCCGGAGCGGTCAGCAACAGTGCCAGATAGGCGCCCGGCGTCTGCACCGCATGCCAGTTCGGCAGCCACGGGCCGGCGAGATTGAGCAGCAGCAACAGGCTGAGGCCCAACAGGCCTTCGCAGACCGCCAGCCACAAACTGCTGCGCGAGCGGGAATAGGCGTAGCGCACCAGGTTGTGCAACAGCAGCATGGCGAGGCAGCCGAACAATAAGCCGAAGACCAGCGTCTGATTGTGGTTGGCTGCGCTCATCACCGCCGATTGCAGGGTGACGTGCGGGCGCAACTGATGGTCGGAGACCATGCGCAGATAGACATCGAGGGGTTTGTCGCTCTGTGGCAACGGCAGCATGAAGTCGCTGCTCGGCAACGGCCGTTCGGCCTGCGGCTGGTCGGTGCCGGTGTTGCGTTGCTCGATCAGCTTGTCACCGTCGAGTACATAGAGATTGAGCTGTGACAGGTCCGGGGCAAAGATGCGCAGCACTTGTTCGTGCTTGCCCGGCGCCAGCCTGAAACGCAGCCACAAGGCGCCATCGGGCTCGGACGCGGTGAGGCGGTCAAGGTCGATGGGGCTGAATTGATTGGTGTAACGAGCGGAGCGGATGTCGCTCAGTTGCAGATTGCCCTGATCGTCAAGCAATACCGACCAGCCACTGCCTTGCGCGGCCTGGGCCGGGAGCATGCAGAGCAAGGTCAGCAATGTGACGGTGAAGCTTATGGCAATCCTGAGCCAGCGCACGGCGAAATCCCTTCGTAGGTTGATGCCAGAATATAACGATGCGCGGCGGCGGAACAGCCCGGCGAGGAACGGTATCCCTCGCCGGACCTGAGGTACAGCTTATTCCTGGGTTTCGCCACGTTCACGGGCAATGGCACGGTAGCCAATGTCCTTGCGGTAGAAGCAGCCTTCCCAGTCGATGGCCGCTGCCAGCTTGTAGGCTTGCTGCTGCGCTTCGCCGACGCTGGCGCCCATTGCGGTGGCGCAGAGTACGCGACCACCGGCGGTGACGACGTTGTCATCTTTCAGCGCGGTGCCGGCGTGGAAGACTTTGCCTTCCAGCTTCGCCGCTGCGTCCAGACCGTTGATCGCTGCGCCCTTGGCGTAATCGCCCGGGTAACCGCCAGCGGCCAGCACGATGCCGACGCTCGGACGTGGATCCCACTGTGCTTCAACCTTGTCCAGCGCTTGCGCCAGAGCGGCTTCGACCAGCAGCACCAGGCTCGATTGCAGACGCAGCATCACCGGTTGGGTTTCCGGATCGCCGAAGCGGCAGTTGAACTCGATGACTTTCGGGTTACCGGCCTTGTCGATCATCAGACCGGCGTAGAGGAAACCGGTGTAGACGTTGCCTTCTTCAGCCATGCCGCGCACGGTCGGCCAGATGACCAGATCCATCACGCGCTTGTGCACGTCGGCGGTGACCACCGGGGCAGGGGAGTAAGCACCCATGCCACCCGTGTTCGGGCCGCTGTCGCCGTCGCCAACACGTTTGTGGTCCTGGCTGGTGGCCATCGGCAGCACATTCTTGCCGTCAACCATGACGATGAACGAAGCTTCTTCGCCGTCGAGGAATTCTTCGATGACCACACGCGAACCGGCATCACCGAAAGCGTTGCCAGCGAGCATGTCGCGCACGGCGTCTTCGGCTTCAGCCAGGGTCATGGCGACGATCACGCCTTTACCGGCGGCCAGGCCATCGGCCTTGATCACGATCGGTGCGCCTTTTTCACGCAGATAAGCCAGGGCTGGCTCGATCTCGGTGAAGTTCTGGTAGTCGGCGGTCGGAATCTTGTGGCGCGCGAGGAAATCCTTGGTGAAGGCTTTCGAACCTTCCAGTTGCGCGGCACCGGCGGTCGGACCGAAGCAGTCCAGACCACGGGAGCGGAACAGATCGACAACGCCAGCCACCAACGGTACTTCCGGGCCGACGATGGTCAGGGAAACGTTTTTCTCGGCGAAGTCGGCCAGTTGCTCAAGGGCCAGCACGTCGATGGCGACGTTTTCGCACTTGGCCTCAATGGCGGTGCCTGCGTTGCCCGGTGCGACGAAAACCTTCTGCACGCGCGGATCCTGAGCCACTTTCCAGGCCAGGGCGTGTTCACGGCCACCGCTGCCAATGATCAAAACATTCATTTCAAAAACCTCAAAAATCTGTCAGGCGCTGCTGTAGCGCTTTATGTGGGAGCGAGCCTGCTCGCGAAAGCGGTGTGTCAGTCAACGTCAACGTCGCTGGCAGATTGCATTCGCGAGCAGGCTCGCTCCCACATTTGAATCGGTGTATCAGTGACGGAAGTGGCGCATGCCCGTAAAGACCATCGCGATGCCGGCTTCGTCAGCGGCGGCAATCACTTCAGCATCACGCATCGAACCACCCGGCTGGATCACCGCAGTGATACCGACCTTGGCTGCGTTGTCCAGGCCGTCGCGGAACGGGAAGAACGCGTCGGAGGCCATCACCGAACCGACCACTTGCAGGCCGGCGTGCTCAGCCTTGATCGCGGCAATACGCGCCGAGTTTACGCGGCTCATCTGGCCCGCGCCGACACCGATGGTCTGACGGTTCTTGGCGTAGACGATGGCGTTGGATTTAACGTACTTGGCGACTTTCCAGGCGAAGATCAGGTCGTGGATTTCCTGTTCGGTCGGCGCACGTTTGGTCACGACTTTCAGGTCGTCGGCGCTGATCATGCCGATGTCGCGGCTCTGTACCAGCAGACCGCCGTTGACGCGCTTGTAGTCCCAGGCAGCGGCGCGGTCAGCCGACCACTCGCCACAGGCCAGCAGGCGCACGTTGGCTTTGGCTGCAACAATGGCGCGAGCTTCTTCGCTGACGCTTGGAGCGATGATCACTTCAACGAACTGACGCTCGACGATCGCCTTGGCGGTCTCGGCATCCAGTTCACGGTTGAAGGCAATGATGCCGCCGAACGCCGATTCGGTATCGGTGGCGTAAGCCAGTTCGTAGGCCTGACGGATGCCGCCTTCAGCGTCCGGGCTGACGGCCACGCCGCACGGGTTGGCGTGCTTGACGATGACGCAGGCTGGCTTGACGAAGCTCTTCACGCATTCCAGCGCGGCGTCGGTGTCGGCGACGTTGTTGTACGACAGCTCTTTGCCTTGCAGTTGGGTCGCAGTGGCGATGCCGACTTCGGCAGGCTTGGCTTCCACGTAGAACGCCGCGCTCTGGTGCGGGTTCTCGCCGTAGCGCATTTCCTGGGCCTTGATGAACTGGCTGTTGAAGGTGCGCGGGAATTCGCTGCGGCCTTCAGTGCTCAGGGTTTCAGCAGCCTGATTCACGGTGCCCATGTAGTTGGCGATCATGCCGTCATAGGCGGCGGTGTGTTCGAAAGCCTTGAGCATCAGGTCGAAACGCTGAGCGTAGGTCAGGCCACCGGCCTTGAGGCCTTCGAGCACGCTGGCGTAATCGCTGGCATTCACCACGATCGCTACGTCTTTATGGTTTTTCGCTGCCGAACGGACCATGGTCGGGCCGCCGATGTCGATGTTTTCGATGGCGGTCGGCAGGTCGCAGCCTGGCTTGTTGATGGTGGCTTCGAACGGGTACAGGTTGACAGCAACCAGATCGATTGGCTTGATGCCGTGCTCGCTCATGATCGCGTCGTCGATACCGCGACGACCGAGGATGCCGCCGTGGATTTTCGGGTGCAGGGTTTTCACCCGACCGTCCATCATTTCGGCGAAACCGGTGTAATCCGCGACTTCCACTGCGGCAACACCGTTGTCGCGCAGCAGCTTGAACGTCCCGCCGGTGGAGAGGATCTCGACGCCCAGAGCTTCAAGCTCCTTGGCGAATTCGAGGATCCCGGTCTTGTCGGAAACGCTGATCAAGGCGCGGCGGATCGGCAGGCGGGTAGTCTGGTCGGTCATCTCAATTTCCATCAAAAGCAAAGGAAGTCAGCAAAAAAGGCGACCGTTTTTTACGCGGGCGCCTTTCTGGTTTGATTGAATGCTTACAGCAGATCGTACTGCTTGAGTTTCTTGCGCAGCGTGCCGCGGTTAAGTCCCAGCAGCTCGCTCGCCTTGGTCTGGTTGCCCTTGACGTAGTTCATCACGCTTTCGAGCAGGGGCGCCTCGACTTCGGAGAGCACCAGGTTATACACATCCGTGACGGATGCGCCCTCAAGGTGGGCGAAATAATTGTGCAGCGCCTTCTCGACACTCCCGCGAAGGGTCTGACCTTCTTCGCTCGGGGTATTGAGGTGCTGTTTCAAATTCACGTTGTCGCTCACGGGTGCTGTTCCACTCACTAAAGTCTCGGTCATCATCGTCATGCGGCCACCCCTTCTTCGTCCCCTGTCAGGCTCTTGTAACGCTCGGCGAAGAACTCCCGAACGTTGGCGCATTGTGTTTCCGTACCATCCAAACGATTGAAGTGGGCGCGAAACTCCCTGGCGCCCGGCAAGGTTGCGAGATACCAGCCCACATGCTTGCGCGCAATGCGCACGCCCATCACATCCCCATAGAAAGCGTGAAGTGCGGCCAGATGCTCCAGCAGTATGTGTTCCACCTCGATCAGCTCCGGTGCCGGCAATTTCTCGCCGGTACGCAGGAAGTGTTCGATCTCGCGAAAAATCCATGGCCGCCCTTGGGCGGCGCGGCCTACCAACAGGCCATCGGCACCGGTCGCGTCGAGCACGTAACGGGCCTTTTCCGGCGAATCGATATCGCCATTGGCAAACACCGGGATCGACACCGCCTGCTTGATCGCGGCAATCGTGTCGTATTCGGCTTCACCCTTGTACAGATCGGCGCGAGTGCGGCCATGCACTGCCAGCGCCGTAATGCCGGCCTGCTCGGCGATCTTCGCCACGGTCAGGCCGTTCTTGTTGTCGCGATCCCAGCCGGTGCGGATCTTCAGGGTGACCGGAACATCAACCGCCGCCACAACGGCCTGCAGGATCTCGGTCACCAGTGCTTCGTCCTTCAACAACGCGGAACCGGCGGCCTTGTTGCAGACCTTCTTTGCCGGGCAACCCATGTTGATATCGATAATCTGTGCGCCCAACTCAACGTTGGCCCGGGCTGCATTCGCCAGCATCTGCGCATCACCACCGGCAATCTGCACCGAGCGTGGCTCGGGATCGCCTTCGTGGATCATGCGCAGGCGCGACTTGCGGGTATTCCACAGGCTCATGTCGCTGGTGACCATTTCCGAGACTACAAGCCCTGCGCCCAAACGCTTGCACAGCTGACGAAAGGGCTGGTCGGTGACCCCCGCCATCGGGGCGAGAATCAAGCCGTTCTGCAATGTGTATGGGCCGATGCGTACCGCCGACATAGGACTTCCCTGAGGTGGGGCCGGATCATGAGAGTTCGAAAAAGGGTTGGCATGATACCCGCTCTCGATGACTGGATAAAGGCTGAATTGAACAAAATCTGAACAGTTATTCTGTTATCGCCACGGGTTTGGTTGTGGGTGGCAAAGTCAGAAAACCGCCGTCAATTCGAAAGCGACGCAGGGATTCACTCGGGCGAGTGGAAACTCAGGCTGTAATTCACCGCTTTCGGCCCGGGATCGAGAATATCCAGCGCAATGTGGATCGGTGTCTGCGGCGGCATTTCCGCCAGACCTTCGAGATCACCTCTGAGGTATTCGCCGGGTTTGAAGCGACGACTGGCGATCAGGTGACCGTTGAGGTCGGCAAAGCGCAGCTCCAGCAATGGAAATGGCTGGGAGAATGTCGCGCGGTTATAGATGATTGCGTCGACCACCAGCGCACCGTTGAACTCCGGATGGCTGCGCACCACCAGGTTGCTGCTCTTGATTCGGGCGATATCGACCTTGGACGGCACCGTGCAGCCGATCTGCGGGCAGATTTGCTGGAACCACGGGCGATACTGATCCTGTCGGGCCAGCTCTTCGAAATGATAAGAGATGTACTGGGCGGCCAGGCCTCCCGCCGCCAGCAGGACCAACAGCAGCCAGAGCATACGTCGGCCCCACGGCGAGCGGCGTTTCTGCCAGTCCAGTTGCAGCGGGTCGTCGGTCAGGTCTTGCAGGACTTCGGCGCGTACGCCGGGCTCTGCGCGCTCGCGCTTTTTGCGCAGCGGCTCGATCGATGGCAAATCGTCGTCATCGGCTTCGTCGCTGGCCGACAGGCGTTCGCGGCGGGCATTGGGGTCGATCGGGTCGTGCAGGCGCAGATGCGGAATCGCTGGTTCGTCATCCAGATCCACCGGTTCCAGCGACAGCGAAGGCTCGGTGCGCTCGGATTTGACCGGTTCGATGTCGGCGATTTCTGCCTCGTCGTCCTCGGGCTCGGCCGTGTGTTCATCGGCGCGCTCGCTGAACAGACTGTCGCGCCAGAGCGTTTCATCTGGTTCAGGGTTGTCGCGGCGTGCGCTCAGGGCATCTTCGCGTGGACGACCGAATTCGGTGGTCGGCTGGATTTCCCGTTGTTCGAGGCGGGCCAGTTCTTCGTCCAGATCGAGGCTGTCGAGATCCAGCTCGGACGCGCTCCACTGCTTTTGGCTGATGGCACGCGGCGCGGGCTGTTCGACGATGGCCGGCGCCTGGACAACGGGCGGGGCCTCGATAATCGGCGGCTGCTCGACAATCGAGGGTGCAACCGGTGTCACCGCGTCCTTGCCGGCGTGTTGCTCCAGCAGCTGTTTGGCCGCATTGAACACTTGCAGGCAGGAGCCGCAGCGAACCACCCCGCGGGCCACGCTCAATTGAGCATGGCTGACACGGAAACTGGTTTGGCAATGCGGGCACTGGGTGACGAAGCTGTCGGTCATGCGGCGATCCGGATTATGCAGGCGCTCATATTAACGCCGACGGCCGGTGATGCGCACCCAGCCATCGCGATTGGCGATCGGGTCGAGATCAAAGTCCTGCGCATAAGCGGCAGCGACTTCATCACCTTGCTCGGCAAGGATGCCCGACAACGCCAGACGGCCACCGGATTTCACCAGGCCGGACAGTTGCGGCGCGAGAGAAACCAGTGGGCCGGCCAGAATGTTGGCGACCAGTACGTCGGCTTTGACCTGTGGCAGATCTTCCGGCAAGTACAGCGGGAACAGTTCTTCGGCAATGTTGTTGCGCCCGGCGTTATCACGCGAGGCTTCCAGCGCCTGCACGTCGATGTCGGTGCCGACCGCTTCCTTGGCGCCGAGCAGCAGGGCCGCAATCGCCAGAATCCCCGAGCCGCAGCCGAAGTCGAGCACGTTGCAGCCTTTCAGATCCTGACCGTCGAGCCATTCCAGGCACAGCGCGGTGGTCGGGTGCGTGCCGGTGCCGAACGCCAAACCCGGATCCAGCAGCAGATTGACTGCGTCTGGCTCAGGTGCGGCATGCCAGCTCGGCACGATCCACAGGCGCTGGCCGAAGCGCATCGGCTGGAAGCCGTCCATCCAGCTGCGTTCCCAGTCCTGATCTTCAATGACTTCGCTGTGATGCTCAGGCAACGGGCTGCCGGTCAGCAGTTCCAGGTGGGCCAGAACCGGTGCCGGTTCGGTGCCGCCCTCGAACAGTGCCAGCAGGTGCGTATGCGCCCACAGCGGGGTGGTATTGAGTTCCGGCTCGAAGATCGGCTGATCTTCGGCGTCCATGAAGGTCACCGACACGGCGCCTACTTCAAGGAAAGCGTCTTCGTAGGTTTCGGCTTGTTCCGGGCTGATGGCGAGACGTACTTGCAGCCAAGGCATGGCGGGCACCTTTGAAAAATATTGATTGCAGCCTAGCGGCCGGCGAGAAGCGCGCAAGTTTACGCGAGCGCGCTGGGTTTGTGGGAGATGCATTGCACCCTGTGGGAGCGAGCCTGCTCGCGAAAGCGGAGTGTCAGTGAATGCATATGGATCTGATACACCGCTTTCGCGAGCAGGCTCGCTCCCACAGGGGCTTTTGAAACCTGCAGAAACAACAAAGCCGCCCGAAGGCGGCTTTGTCTGGTGCGGGCTGAAGCTTAGTGCTTCTCGCCAGCCAGCTTGTGCTCGAGGTAGTGAATGTTCACACCACCCTTGCAGAAGCCTTCGTCGCGAACCAGATCACGGTGCAGCGGGATGTTGGTCTTGATCCCGTCAACCACGATTTCGTCCAGGGCATTACGCATGCGTGCCATGGCTTCGTCGCGGGTCGCGCCGTAAGTGATCAGCTTGCCGATCAGCGAGTCGTAGTTCGGCGGAACTGCATAACCGCTGTACAGGTGCGAATCGACGCGAACGCCGTTGCCGCCTGGAGCGTGGAAATGCTTGACCGTACCCGGGCTCGGCATGAAGGTTTTCGGGTCTTCAGCGTTGATCCGGCATTCCAGCGAGTGACCGCGGATAACCACGTCATCCTGAGTGAACGACAGCTTGTTGCCAGCGGCGATGCTGAGCATCTCCTTGACGATGTCGATACCGGTGACCATTTCCGAAACCGGGTGCTCCACCTGAACACGAGTGTTCATTTCGATGAAGTAGAAACGACCGTTCTCGTACAGGAACTCGAAAGTACCCGCGCCGCGGTAGCCGATGTCGATGCACGCCTTGACGCAGCGAGCCAGTACTTCTTCGCGCGCCTTCTCGTCGATGCCCGGTGCCGGCGCCTCTTCGAGAACTTTCTGGTGACGACGTTGCAGCGAGCAATCGCGGTCGCCCAGATGGATGGCGTGGCCCTGGCCGTCGGACAGCACCTGCACTTCGACGTGACGCGGGTTGGTCAGGAATTTTTCCAGATAGACCATCGGGTTACCGAACGCCGCGCCAGCTTCGGTGCGGGTCAGTTTGGCGAAGGCGATCAGGTCTTCTTCCTTGTGCACAACACGCATGCCGCGACCACCACCGCCGCCAGCGGCTTTGATGATCACCGGGTAGCCGACTTCACGACCGATGCGCAGCGCCGTTTCTTCGTCTTCCGGCAGTGGGCCGTCGGAGCCTGGAACGGTAGGCACGCCTGCTTCGATCATCGCGTGCTTGGCCGAAACCTTGTCGCCCATCAGGCGAATGGTTTCGGCTTTCGGGCCGATGAAGGCGAAGCCGGAGTTCTCGACCTGCTCGGCAAAATCGGCGTTTTCCGCGAGGAAACCGTAGCCTGGGTGAATGGCGGTAGCGCCAGTCACTTCAGCGGCAGCGATGATGGCCGGGATGTGCAGGTAAGAGTGCGCGGCAGAAGCCGGGCCGATGCAGACGGATTCGTCTGCCAGACCCAGGTGCATCAGCTCTTTGTCGGCCTTGGAGTAAACGGCGACGGTCTTGATGCCCATCTCTTTGCAGGCACGCAGAATCCGCAGGGCGATCTCACCGCGGTTAGCGATCAGAACTTTTTCCAACTTCGCAGTCATCAAAGGCTCTCCGCAGTTCAAACGATGGTGAACAGCGGTTGGTCGTACTCAACCGGCTGGCCGTCTTCGACGAGGATGGACTCGATCACACCGCTGGTTTCAGCTTCGATGTGGTTCATCATCTTCATGGCTTCGACGATGCACAGAGTGTCGCCTTTCTTCACGGTCTGGCCGACTTCAACGAAGGACGGCGAGGTTGGCGAAGATTTGCGGTAGAACGTGCCGACCATCGGCGAACGGGCAACAGTGCCGTTCAGCGCTGGAGCAGCAGCGGCAGCCGGAGCTGCGGCTGCAACCGGAGCAGCTGCAACAGGTGCGGCAGCCGGTGCTTGCATCGGAGCTGGCGCGTAGTACTGCTGAGCCGGGGTCTTGCTGTGACGGCTGATGCGTACGGACTCTTCGCCTTCCTTGATCTCGAGCTCGTCGATGCCGGACTCTTCCAGCAATTCGATCAGTTTCTTAACTTTACGGATATCCATGAATCATCAACTCCCAAGGGTCGGTCAGGGGCGCTTAACGCTTGTAGTTCAAGTCGTTGCCTGTGTTTCAAGCTGTTCTAGTGCAGCCTCCAGGGCCAGTCGGTAACCGCTGGCGCCAAGGCCGCAGATCACTCCCACCGCTACATCGGAGAAGTAAGAGTGATGGCGGAAAGGTTCGCGTTTGTGCACGTTGGACAAATGCACTTCGATGAATGGGATGCTCACTCCCAGCAACGCGTCACGTAATGCGACACTTGTGTGCGTAAAAGCTGCTGGATTGATCAGAATGAAATCGACACCTTCGCCGCGCGCGGCGTGGATGCGGTCGATCAATTCGTACTCGGCATTGCTTTGCAGATACAGCAGATGATGACCGGCTTCACGGGCGCGGCGCTCCAGATCCTGATTGATCTGCGCCAGGGTCGTTGAACCGTAAGTGCCGGGTTCGCGGGTGCCGAGCAGGTTCAGGTTGGGGCCGTGCAGCACCAGTAGGGTTGCCATCTGCGTAGTCCTTGTTATGAATGAGCAATCGTCAGAACCCGGCGACTATGCCGCAAAGACTTTGTGACTGTCCAGTTCTATGCAATAGCCAGCACGATGGCCGATGTTTGCGCGAAATATGTGACCAAGTGATTTGATTCGGTCACTTGTGGTGTCTGGACTGACGCCTTCGCGAGCAAGCTCGCTCCCACAGGGGTATGCATCCCAATGTGGGAGCGAACTTGCTCGCGAAGGCGATTTGTCAGACGCGAAAGGCCTGAACGGCCGTATGCAGTTGCCCGCCCAATACCAGCAGGTTCTCACCCTGTTCGCGCCCACGGCCGATACGCACCAGATTATCCCCACCCAACTGATGAATCCGCTCGCTGTGATCGCGAATCTCGCTGACTGCACCGCTTTGCTGCGCGGTGATATCGGCAATGCGGATTGCCGTGTCGGAAATGGTCTGGATCGCGCCGACGATTTTATCCAGCGCACCGTCCGCCGCTTGCGCCTGATTGGCTGTGGCTTCGGCATGTTCAACCTGCGCCCGCATGCCTTCGACCGATTGCCGTGCCGCCGTTTGCAGGCCGGCAATCAGCGTCTGGATTTCGGCAGTCGCGCCGGCAGTACGCTGGGCAAGCGAGCGCACTTCTTCAGCCACCACGGCAAAGCCACGACCCATTTCCCCGGCGCGCGCCGCTTCAATCGCCGCGTTGAGGGCCAGCAGGTTGGTCTGGTCGGCAATCGAGCGAATCACCGTCAACACGCCACCGATGGTTGCCGACTCTTCGGCCAGATGTTCGATCATCTGCGCGTTGCCTTGTACTTCACCGACCAATGCGTGCAGGCCGGTGAGGCTCTGGCCAATTACCGTCTGGCCATGCTCGACCGCCAGTCCGGCATGACGACTGGCATCCGCGGCCTGCTGCGCATCGCCGGCAACCTGCTGGATTGTTGCTTCAAGTTCGCCGAGGGAGTCGCGGATCAGCGCGGTGTCGCCAGCCTGATGTTCGGCACCGCTGTGCAAGTCGTTACTCAGTTCGGCCAGGGTGCGGCTACTGCCCGCGACTTGTTCGGCATTGCCGCGAATGGTCCCGACCAGATCCACCAGATACGCGCGCAATCGATTGAGCGAGGCTTCGATGTCACGCAGTTCACGGTTGGTTTTGCCCAGATGAATGTCACGACTGAAGTCGCCCTCGGCCCAGGTTGAAAGCGCCGGCGCGAGATTGGTCAACGTGCGCGCCAGGCGCCGTTGCAAAGTGTCGATCAGTAAAGCGATCAGCAGAATCAGGCCGATCATCACGCCTTGCATCAGCCGCACTTCGCCCTGAATTTGCCCGTGTTGGGCGCGTACGACGGGTTCCAGGCCGGCGATGGCCTGTTGCACGGCGGCAATTTTCTGGTGCGTCGCGGTGCTCAGATCCGCCCGTTTCTGAATCTGGTCGCGGGTGCGCTCAAGCTCTGCCGGATAGCGTCCGAGCAGGCTGTTGAGTTCACGTTTGAGGCCGACACCGGCGTCTTCGGCGGCGGTTTTCTCAGTGTTTTCGATACCCATCAACGCGGCAAAATCGTCGCTGTTCGACTCGTTGCTGGTGACGACGCCGAGCAAGGGCAGGGCATCAATTGCCTGAGCTTGCGTACGGATGTTGGTGACCTCGCGCTCAACATCGGCCGTCAGTTCGCTGCGCCCGCTGCTGACCAGCTTGTCCCGCGCCAGCGACAGTTTGCCCAGATGCTGCGAAGCCGCAAGCAACGGCGTCAGATAGCTCGCGTTGCCGTTGGCATAAGTGCTGAGTTGCTCAAGGCTGGCGCTCAATTCGCGCTCGGCCTGCAACAGCAACGCCTGCGGATCGCCCGCCAGTTTGCCGGCCGCGAGCAAGTCGGTTTTGCTGAACTCCTCCAGGCCCGACAGGCTCGGGTTCAGCGTTTCAGCCAGCGCCGGCGGCAATTCAGCGAGTTCTTTGCGCAAGCTGTCGATGGCCTGGCTGGCGCTGCTCAGGCGCAAGGCGTCGCCGCTGGCGAGGTAATCCTCGACGTTGCGTGCGACCTCGTTCTGAAACTGCTGCGACAGTCCCAAATACCGCTCCATCAACAAATACGGGCGTTCGAGGGCTTTTTGCGACCACCACAGCGTGGCGCCGAGTGCGAGGCACACGGCGACCAGCAGCAGCGTATTGAGATTGGTGAGCAACTTCAGGCGCATGACGGCTACCAACGGCAGAAATGGTAAGCGCCTGAATTTATTGCGGTTCTGTTACAGGGTTATGACCGAATCAGTGGAATCCGATGAAAAAGTGGCACTTTGCTTTGACTCGCGCGCAGTCTGCACGCGATTGCGCCCGGCACCCTTGGCGCGGTACAGCGCTTCGTCGGCCTGACTGGCCATCATCAGGCTGTCGCAGTCGTCGTGCATTTCCACCACGCCGGCACTGAAGGTGCACCACAAATCCTGCGGCTGCGCCGGGTAATGGATTTCGGCGAAGCGCTGGCGGATTTCGTCGAGGACTTTGTGCGCCGCTTCTATATCCGTGTCGGGCATGACGATGGCGAACTCTTCACCGCCGTAGCGGCCGATGAAGTCGGTCTTGCGTAAACGCTGCTTGAGAAACAGCGCCAGGCTTTTGATCACCCGGTCGCCCATCGGGTGGCCGTGGCTGTCGTTGACCCGTTTGAAGTGGTCGATGTCGAGCATGGCAAAACTCAGCGGCTTGTTCTCGCGGCGGGCGCGGAACGAGCAGTCTTCGAGCAATTGCAGAATGTGCGTGTGGTTATAGAGGCCGGTGAGGCTGTCGCGGACCATCCGTGCTTTCAGATTGCGCGCGCGGGCGGCGCGGTTGCGCACGGTGGTGATCAGATGGCGCGGCTTGATCGGTTTGGTCAGAAAATCATCGCCGCCCTCGCTCATGGCGTCGAGCTGCTTGTCCAGATCGTCCTCGGCCGACAGATAAATGATCGGCACGCTGACATAGCGGTCGTTGTGGCGAATCACTTTGGCCAGTTCGGTACCGGTGCAGGCCGGCATGTACATGTCGAGGATGATCAGGTCGGGCTGGAAATCCGCCAGTTCGGCCATCGCCTGAATCGGTTCGATCAAGGTGCGCGTGACGATGCCGGCGCTGTTGAGCAGGCGTTCGGTGTGCAAGGCCTGCGCACGCGAGTCGTCGATGATCAACACTTTATAAGGCTCGTACTGGGCGACGCAGGTGAGGACTTCGATCTTTTCCAGCAGGCTCGACGCTTCGAGAGTGCCGGTGAGAAATTCCTGGCCACCGGCACGCACGGCGGCAAGGCGCGTCGGCGTGTCGGTTTCGTGCAGGCTGAAGAACAGCAGCGGCAGCGGTTCTTCCAAACCGACCTGGGCTTCGGCGGCGAGTTTCAGGCCGATGCCGGCGCCGCTGAAATCCACGTCCATGACGATAGCTGCCGGCAGGCGCTCGACCATCGAGGAGCGAAAGGCCGAAACACTGTCCAGCGCCTGCGCGCTCAGACCGAAGAATTCAAGTTGTTTGGCCAGCCGTTCGGCGCGGTCGTGATCCTGCAGCATCACGTAGATCGGTTTACGCAGTGGCGGCAGGAAGGTTTGGTCGAGTTGATCGCCATGGCGCAGGCCGGTGCGCGACAAGCGCTGCATCAAGCGATTGAGGTCGGTGATCAAGCCACTGCTCAGGCGACCGCGATTGGCGTCCACCGCTTCCAGCGATTGGCTGATATGGCGCGCAAGCTGCGTGTGTTCGGGCTGTTCGAAGCGCTCGGCAAAACGCAGCAGGCGCAGGTTGGCCTCGCTCAGTTCGGCGAGGTCGACAGTAGACCACTCACTGCGTTGCAGGCGCTGCCATATCTCAAGAATCTGACGTGCCTGATGAATTACCCGCTGGGCAAAGTGGTGCTTGAGACGCTCACGGCTGGGGTCTTCTGGCTCGGTCATATCCTGACTACTAGTTAGGCTGCATGCTGAGATCGACTGGTGGCTCTATGCTAGCACCTCTTTTCCCTTAGACGAGTGTCGTACGTCAATAATCTGCAGTGCGTCACCATTCAGTTTCTGACCGGGCGGTTTTGTTTTTGACCTTGTCGTCGCTCAAACCCCCGTGGGACGGGCGCTCCCTGATTGATCAGGGCGATCTGGATGAGTTGTCAGTCGTACGTTCATCCGCGCGATGAATGGGCTTTGTGAGGGTTTTCAACAGCCTGCAATTTGATTGGCTGAGGCGCGGGCATCGGGGATTCCCTTAGTCGGCGTCGAAGCGTCATTCGCCCACATGATTTGCGGCTTATCGTTACGCGCGGGTGCCCGGCTCTGGCACGTTGTTGTATGGTTGTGGTCGAACCGTTGAACCCAAGATTTGAAAGGATATCGCCATGCTGGACTGGAAAAACCGCGCGGGCAGCGCGCCTGAACGTGCCGCCGAGCCCAAGTCGGCCACCCGCAGCTATGTTGGCGGGCTGCTGTTCAGCCGTGCCCTGGCCACGTTGATCGGCATTTATCTGCTGGTGACCATTGGCCTTGGCTGGTACTGGAGCCAGGAGCCGGCGCTGTTTCCGGTCGCGCAAAACGCTCAAGTGGCGGCCGAGAAAGAAGGCAAGCAGATGGTGATCGGCTACACCACCGTCGAAACCCTCAAGACCGTCGCCGGCACCTTGCTCAACAAACCGGGCGGCTACATCTCCAATGACCGCTTCCCGCCAGGTCTGTGGATGGACAACACGCCGAGCTGGGAATACGGCGTACTGGTGCAGGTGCGTGACCTGACCCGTGCCCTGCGCAAAGACTTTGCCCGTTCGCAATCGCAGTCGGCAGAAGATGCCGATCTGGCCAAGGCCGAGCCGCGCTTCAACTTCGACAACAAGAGCTGGATCCTGCCGTCGAGTGAGTCGGAATATCAGGAAGGCATCAACTCGCTGAGCCGTTATCAGGCGCGTCTGTCCGATCCAACCCAGAAAAACGCGCTGTTCTATGCCCGCGCCGACAACCTGAACAACTGGCTCGGCGATGTCGGCACCCGTCTCGGCTCGCTGTCGCAACGACTGTCGGCCAGTGTCGGTCGGGTCAAACTCAACACCGCGCTGAAAACCGAAGTGCCGGCCATCGGCGAAGTGCCGCAGGTTGACGAGGAAGTCGTCGAGACACCATGGATGCAGATCGACAACGTGTTCTACGAAGCACGCGGTCAGGCCTGGGCGCTGTCGCATCTGTTGCGCGCCATCGAAGTCGACTTCGCCGATGTCCTGGCGAAGAAGAACGCCACCGTCAGCGTGCGTCAGATCATTCGTGAGCTGGAAGCCTCGCAGGAACCGGTCTGGAGTCCTATGATTCTTAACGGCAGCGGCTTCGGCGTGCTGGCCAACCACTCGCTGGTCATGGCCAACTATATTTCCCGTGCCAACGCTGCTGTGATCGATTTGCGTCAACTGCTCAATCAGGGCTGATTCATGAGTCAGAACGCCAAAGAGGCGGCCCATCGCGCCGCCTCGGATGCCGAACAGATCGCCTGGGTCGACGAGCAGGACAACCTGCTCGGCGCTCTGGTGCGTGCCGATCTGCGCGAGCGTGGGCTGATCGGTCGCGGCACCTACATCATGTTGTTCAATTCCGCTGGCGACCTTTGCGTGCACCGGCGCACGTTGAGCAAGGCGATTTATCCCGGTTACTGGGACGTCGCGGCGGGCGGCATGGTGCAGGCCGACGAGACTTACGCCGAGTCGGCAGCCCGAGAGCTGGAAGAGGAGTTGGGCGTCAGTGGTATCGAACTGACTGCCCATGACCATTTCTACTTCGAAGACACCGGCAACCGTTTGTGGTGTTCGGCGTTTTCCGCCGTCTGGGACGGGCCGCTGAAACTGCAACCGGAGGAGGTGCTCGAAGCACGCTTTATTCCGGTCGAGCAGGTCATGCAGGAAATCCAGCAAAAGCCTTATTGCCCGGACTCTCTGGCAGCCTTGAAGCGCTATCTGAAGGCGCAGCAAAGCGACGTCGCAAAGAACACATAAATTGGCGCCGATTGGCACTTAGCAAGTCGCATTTTTGCCGTTACACTGCGCGACCTTTTCAAGCTGCACCGTCCTGCTTTTATTGAAGCATCGGTGCAGTAGCGCTGCCCCTGCCTGAGTGGGGCTTCGCGGTCGCTGACCTTGCCCAAGGTTGCGATCAGTCTTTGTCCTCCCAAGAGGATTGCCGGTGGCCAAAAAAGCCGCATCCTTCGCCGCCTTAGGTGGCCTGGTATTTTCCACCGACGCAGGTCGTCATTGCCCGGAATGCAGTAAGCCGGTGGACGCCTGTATCTGCAAACAAACCGTGATCCCGGCCGGCGACGGCATTGCCCGCGTGCGACGCGAGAGCAAGGGCCGCGGCGGCAAGACGGTGACCACCATCACCGGCGTGCCACTGGCCGAAGACGCGCTCAAAGAGTTGGCAACAACGTTGAAGAAACGTTGCGGCACCGGCGGGGCGTTGAAAGACGGCATCATCGAAATCCAGGGCGATCATGTCGAGCTACTCTTGGCTGAGCTGATCAAGCACGGTTTCAAAGCGAAGAAGTCCGGCGGCTAGCAGCCTCTGTGAAACCCACCTGCGGCTTGATCCGGCTCTGAATGTTGTCAGATCCGGCGTCGTCTCCATGGTTTTCACAGAGCCTGTTCATGACCGGTTTCTAAACTCCACGCAGTCAGTGCGGTCTACCGCCGCGCTGACGAACCGTCATTTTCATACTTTAGACTGCGCCGGCCTGAGATCAGGCGACGCACTATGACTTCTTTATAGGGGACTTCGATGTCCGTACGACGCACACGCAAAGACGATGGCAGCCAATGGACAGTTGCGGACAGCCGCAGTGTTTACGGGATTCGCCATTGGGGGGCCGGGTATTTCGCGATCAATGACGCCGGTCGCGTCGAAGTTCGTCCGAACGGCCCGAGCAGCTCGCCTATCGACCTGTTCGAGCAAGTCGACCAACTGCGCAAAAGCGGTTTGTCCTTGCCGTTGCTGGTTCGTTTTCCCGACATCCTGCAAGACCGTGTACGCCAGCTGACCGGTGCCTTCGATTCCAACATCGAGCGCCTGGAATACCAGAGCAAATACACCGCGCTGTACCCGATCAAGGTTAACCAGCAAGAAGCGGTGATCGAGAACATCATCGCCACCCAGGACGTTTCCATCGGTCTGGAAGCCGGCTCCAAGCCTGAACTGCTGGCCGTACTGGCGCTGGCGCCGAAGGGCGGCACCATCGTCTGCAACGGTTACAAGGACCGCGAGTTCATTCGTCTGGCGCTGATGGGGCAGAAGCTTGGCCATAACGTCTTCATCGTCATCGAGAAAGAATCCGAAGTCGGTCTGGTGATCGAAGAAGCCGCCTCGCTGAAGGTCAAGCCACAGGTCGGCCTGCGCGTGCGTCTGTCGTCGCTGGCGTCGTCGAAGTGGGCGGACACCGGTGGCGAAAAATCCAAGTTCGGTCTGTCGGCAGCGCAACTGCTGTCGGTGGTCGAGCGTTTCCGCGCAGCGGGCCTGGATCAAGGCATTCGCCTGCTGCACTTCCACATGGGTTCGCAGATTGCCAACCTGGCTGACTATCAGCACGGCTTCAAAGAAGCGATCCGTTACTACGGTGAGCTGCGCAATCTCGGTCTGCCGGTCGATCACATCGACGTTGGCGGTGGTCTGGGTGTCGACTACGACGGCACGCACTCGCGCAACGCCAGTTCGATCAACTACGACATGGATGATTACGCCGGTGTCGTGGTCGGCATGCTCAAGGAGTTCTGCGACGCGCAGAGCCTGCCGCATCCGCACATCTTCTCCGAGAGCGGCCGTTCGCTGACCGCGCACCACGCGATGCTGGTGGTGCAGGTGACCGACGTCGAGAAACACAACGACGAAATCCCGCAGATCGAGAACAAGGAAGCGCTGCCGGAAACCGTGCAATGGCTGGTTGACCTGCTCGGCCCGACCGACATCGAAATGGTCACCGAAACCTACTGGCGCGCGACGCACTACATGAGCGACGTGGCTGCGCAGTACGCCGACGGCAAACTGACCCTGGCTGAAAAAGCCCTGGCCGAGCAGTGCTACTTCGCGGTGTGCCGTCGCCTGCACAACTCGCTGAAAGCGCGTCAACGTTCGCACCGTCAGGTGCTCGACGAGCTCAACGACAAGCTGGCCGACAAGTACATCTGCAACTTCTCGGTGTTCCAGAGCCTGCCGGACACCTGGGCGATCGATCAGGTGCTGCCGATCATCCCGCTGCACCGTCTCGATGAAGAGCCGCTGCGCCGCGCGGTGCTGCAAGACCTGACCTGCGACTCTGACGGCAAGATCAACCAGTACGTCGACGAGCAGAGCATCGAAACCAGCCTGCCAGTGCACGGTTTGAATGAAGGCGAAGACTACCTGCTGGGCGTGTTCCTCGTTGGCGCCTATCAGGAAATCCTCGGCGACATGCACAACCTGTTCGGTGACACCGACTCGGTGAACATCTACCAGAATGCCGATGGCAGCGTGTACCACGCCGGCATCGAGACCCACGACACCATCGAAGACATGCTGCGTTACGTGCACTTGTCGCCGGAAGAACTGATGACTCACTACCGCGACAAGTGCGCCAGTGCCCGCATCAGTGCCAGCGAGCGCACGCAATTTCTCGATGCCTTGCGTCTGGGCCTGACCCGCTCCTCCTACCTGTCTTCCTGAGGCAGGTGTGATCTCGCCGGGTTGTCCGAATTTTTTCCGAAAGTGGCGGAAAATTCAGATGACCCGGTGGGATATCTCCCAAAATCCTCGCGAAATGCTTGGCTGTCCTGGCCAGCAAAGTCATCCGGTCTGCTTTTCGCGTAGGTCATTTCCTAAGTTGTACTTCAGCTCTCTACTCGGCCATGGCTCTCGGCGAGAATCCCCGACCGCCCCTCCTGTAGAGATCCGCCCATGTTCGATCCAGTCAACGAGTCGTCGTTTCGTCTCGATGTAGCGGGCCTGTCCGACCCCTTCGAAGTCCTGGCCTTTACCGGTAGCGAAGCCCTCAGCGAATCCTTTGCGTTCGAGATCGATGTATTGATCAACGATCCACACCTGGATCTCGCCGGCCTGCTTTACCGTTCGGCATTCCTCTGTTTCGGGCCGTCAGGGGAGGGCGTGCACGGGCAATTGCAGAGCCTTGTCCAGCATGAGTACGGCGAAGGCTTGCGGTTGAGCCGGATCCGTCTAGGGCCGAAACTCGGTTGCCTCGCGCTGCGCTTCAGCCAGCGGATCTTCAGTGGCCGCTCGGTGCCGCAGATCATCGAGCAGGTGCTCAGAGAGCACGGCATCGTCGCTGCCCAGCGCCGCTTTGAGTTGCGTGGCGACTACCCGGTCCGGACGTTCTGCACGCAATACCGCGAGTCCGATCTGCAACTGCTTCAGCGTTTGTGCGCGCAGGCGCGAATTCATTATTACTTTGAACACGAGCGTGATCGGCATTGCCTGGTTTTCAGCGATGATCCGGCGCAGTTGCCATTGGCGGGCGCCGCGAGCTATCAGCGCGAGGATGACGGACATGATGCTTCTCCCGCGTTGCACCAATGGAAATTGCAAAGTGCAATTCAGGTCAATTCGGCGGGTGGGCAACAGGCCGAAGGTCAGAGTGATCTGGCGACATTGCGCAGTGGTCATTGGTTGCGATTGGCCGGGCATCCCTTCGCCGAATGCAATCGCCCATGGTTGTTGACTCGCATTGAGCATCGCGCCGACCCGGCCCTCGAACCTGCTTACGCCAACCGCCTGTTCGGTGCGTTGCAACTGCCGAGTGCAGCGGCCACCGCGCCGCCGCGCTTGCGCATGCACAGCCTGCAACGGGCCTGGGTGGTGGCGGTCGATGAACCACAGCCCGATTGCTCGCGACCGGTAGCGGTGCAGTTCGACTGGCTCTATCAAGGCGAAGGCGCCGCGCCGAGTCATTGTTGGCTGCCCCTCGCGCCGTCTCTGCAGCAGACGCCAATGACGGCGCTGAGCGATGGTGTCGAGGTGGTGGTGAGTTTCTTTGAAGGCGATCCGGATCAGCCGATGATCAGCGGCGTCCTGCAGCCGCCAATCGCCGAGACTGACACGGGCGATGTCGCGCCTCTGCCCGACCGTCTGGTGAGTGACGGCTTGCAGCAATTGCTGGCGTCCGGTGAGCCGTTGCTGCTGCTGTGCCTGATCCCCGGCGGCGGCAGCTTCAGTCACTGCGCAGAACCGGTGTGCAGTTGTCGACTGGTCACTTCGCTTGAACAGAGCGGCGCAACATGAGTGGCGCGGTGCATGAGCCTATGGCGCAATGGCTGTTGCTCGATGGCCCGGATGCCCCACAGGCCTTGCTGACCTTGCGCCAGGCTTTTAGCGGGGTGCGGCGCTTCAGTTTGTTCGAGGGTACCGAGTTTGAACCGGTCAGCGAGTACGGCCCGGTGCTGCTCGAGTTGCGCGATTGCCCGGCGTTGGCCGCCTTGTGTCACAGCGATCCAGACACCTGGCGCGGGCTGTTGCTTGGCAGCGAGGCATCGGCACAACAGCTGCTGGGCCACTTGCAACGCATGCTCACGGTGTCGTTCGGCTTGAGCCATCGGGCCTTGCTCAGCTATTACAACCGGCAGACCGCGAGCTATTTTTTCGATGCCTGCGACGCCGCTGAATTGAGCCGCTGGCTTGGGCCGATCCGCCAGTTGCGCTGGTTCGGCGGCACCTGGGCCGACCGCGCGATTGGTAGTCAGGGCTGGCAGCAGTTGCGCAATCCGGGACTTGCCGTCGAGCCACTGAGCATCGAAGAAAGCCTGACCCGGCGCCAGCGCGAACGCTTGCAAGCCTGCCTGCTGGAGCAGCATATCTGGCGCTGGTGCCAATCATTGGGAACCGATTACGCGACGATGTCCTCCCATGTCCAACAGGGTCTGACGCTGGGGTTCAGCGACCGCACCGTGCTCGATGGCTGGTTATGGTTACGTTTGCTGCATCCGCGTGCCGTACTGGTGCCGCCGCCGGTGGGACTGACCCAGCAACAACGGCTCGACCATGTGCGGCGTCAATGGCGCGGCGATCAGCTCTGAAGCGAGGTTCGGCGCGTATGGCACGGTTATTCCGGCAAGGGTTTGGTGCAGTGATCGGCGGGGTGTTACTGCTGGCGCTGGGCGGATGTTCGCCGGTGCAATTGCTCAATGCGCTGACCCCGGACAGCACGTACGACAAGACGACGGGCATCGCTTATGGTGACGACCCGCGGCAGAAGCTTGATGTGTACGTGCCGCATCAGCCGATGCCGGGCGCACCGGTGGTGGTGTTTTTCTATGGCGGCAGCTGGAACAGCGGATCGCGCGTCGACTACCGCTTTGTCGGTGAAGCGCTGGCGTCCAAGGGGATTGTCACGGTGGTGGCGGATTACCGCTTGTATCCGCAAGTGCGTTATCCGCTGTTTCTGCAGGATGGAGCGCAGGCGGTGGCGTGGACCAAAGCGCATATCCGCGAATTTTCCGGCAACCCGCAGCGCTTGTATCTGATGGGCCACAGCTCCGGCGGCTACAACGCGGCGATGCTCGCGCTGGATGGCGAATGGCTTGCGGCGGTGGGCATGTCACCCAGGGATTTGCAGGGCTGGATCGGCCTGGCCGGGCCCTACGACTTTCTGCCGATCAAGAATCCCGAGGTGCGCCCGGTGTTCTTCTGGCCGGACTCGCCGCCGCAATCGCAGCCGGTCAACCATGTCAGTCATGGCGCGCCGCCGGCCCTGTTGATCGCCGCGACTGAGGATGATCTGGTCAACCCGACACGCAACACCGGCGGTCTCGCCAGCAAGCTGCGCGCGGCAGGGGTGCCGGCACAGGATCTGTATTACTCGCGGCCCAGCCACATAACCCTGGTGGCGACCCTGTCGCGTCCGTTGCGGCATCTGGCGCCGGTGCTCGATCAGGTGGTCGGGTTTATCGCGCGCACACCGACTCAGTGAACGCCGCCAGAGAACCAGCCATCGTTGCGCTTGAGCCACCAGGCTTGCGCACCGAGGGTCAGGCTGCGTAACACCATGAACAGCAGAAAAGATATCCACAGCCCGTGGTTGCCGTAGCCTTGCAGTGCCCAGGCAAACGGCAGCAGCAGAGCCACGGTGACGAGCATGCCGTTGCGCATTTCGCGTGCGCGGGTGGCGCCGATGAACAGACCGTCGAGCAAGTAACTCCAGACCGCAATCAATGGCAGCACGGCGAGGTAGGGCAGGTAGATGAACGCGGTGTCGCGCACGCTCTGGATATCGGTCTGCATCTCGATGAACAGGTGCCCGGCGAGCAGAAACAGCGCGGCAAATCCGAGGCTGGCGAACAACGACCAGCCGCCCGCCACCACCAGCGAACGACGCAGGGCCAGGCGATCACGGGCGCCGATGGCGTGTCCGCACAAGGCTTCGACGGCATGGGCCAGGCCATCCAGCGCATGCGCCGTCAACAGCAAGCCATTGAGCAGCAGCGCGTTGGCGGCAACCGTCGAATCGCCCAGCCGCGCGCCTTGCACGGTGATCAGGAAAAACACCGATTGCAGCGCCAGACTGCGGATAAAGATGTCACGGTTGACCGCCAGTAAAGGGCGCCAGCTCTGCCAGACCCTCAACGCCGCCCAGACGATGTGCCCCGGATACGCGCGCAGCGCTTTGCGAGTCAGCAGCAGGCCGAGCAGGGCGCCGCTCCATTCGGCGATCACCGAGGCGCGCGCCGAACCGACCACGCCCCAGTCCAGGCCAATGACGAACCACAGATTGAGGACGATGTTGATCAGGTTGGTGGTCAGCAAAATCGCCAGTGGCGCCCGGGCGTTCTGCGTACCGAGGAACCAGCCGACCAGCGCATAACTGGCCAGCGCGGCCGGCAAGCCGAATAGACGCGTGTGGAAGAAATCCCGAGTGAGCTGATCCAGCTCCGCCGACGGTTGCATGAAGTGCAATGCAATCCCGCTCAGCGGCACGCCCAGCGTACCCAGCACCAGCGCCAGTCCCATCGCCAGCAGCAAGCCTTGCAACAGAATCTGTCGCAACGCCGCACCGTCGCTGCGCCCGGCAGCCTGCGCGGCAAATCCGGTGGTGCCCATGCGCAGAAAGCCCATGGCCCAGGCGAGAAAGGTGTACAGGCTGGCGCCGACCGCCACCGCACCCAATTGATGGGCATGGGGCAAGTGGCCGATGACGGTGCTGTCGACCAGCGCCACCAGCGGTACGGAAATATTCGACAGAATCATCGGCGCGGCGAGCGCCCAGACCTTGCGGTGAGTCGGGCGGTCGCGCCAGTCGGCGATCAGAGTGGACATGCGGGCTCCTTGGGGAGCGGCATTGTAGCGGTAGAAGCCACCCTCACCCCAGCCCTCTCCCGGAGGGAGAGGGAGCCGATTTCTTTCTGGAGTTCGACTCGGTATCGCAAGTCGGCGCATTTCTGCAGAGCAACCCGGTCAGTCCCCTCTCCCTCCGGGAGAGGGTTAGGGTGAGGGGCTCTTATAAGGCCTAGTGAATAATCCAGCTAAGCAACCACAACCCCAGCAACAACCAGATGATCCCGGCAATGATCGACGCATTCATGAACGCGCGAATCGCCGACCACAACAGCATCAGCCCGACAATCAGCGCGATGATGCTGATGATCGAGGTGTCCATGCCCAACGTCTTCGCCAGCCCGTCGACAAAGTTGCCACCGGCATTGCTCAGAATATTGAACAAGCCACTGAGGCCGTCGACGATAAAGCGGATGATCGAACCGAGCGCCTGGCCGAGCCATTCGAAAAAGCTTTCTACCTGCATGTGTGCATCCTGATGAAAGAGCTGAGCCTTGGGCCACAACGCAGGTGGCCGAGTTCCCTGCATGATAGAAGGTTTGCACCCATTCTGTGTGGGAGCGAGCCTGCTCGCGAAGGCATTGTGTCAGTGAAATCAATGGTTGATGACATACCGTCTTCGCGAGCAGGCTCGCTCCCACAATAGATCGTCTGCGCTGCTTGCCTTCAGGGCGTATCCCCCCGAAGCTATACGCCTTCAGGAGAGCCCGATGAACCTTGTTGAACTGACCGAACGCCTGCACGCCATTCGCGACCGCAATGACTGGCGGCAATTTCACAGCCCGAAAAACCTCGCCATGGCGGCCAGTGTCGAGATGTCCGAGCTGGTGGAAATCTTCCAGTGGCTGACAGAAGACCAGTCGCGCCAGTTGCCCGCTGACAAACTCGCCCATGCCGGGCAGGAAGTCGGCGATATCGTCCTGTATCTGTTGCTGCTGTGCAGCGAGTTGGGGCTGGACATGAATGAAGTGGTGCGTGCCAAGCTCGCCGACAGTGAACGGCGGTTCAGCTGATGAGCGACCGGCATTTCGATCAGTTGGCGACGCGTTTCGCCGAAAAAATCTACGGCGGCGCCAAAGGCGCGATTCGTCTCGCGGTGTTGCAGGCTGACCTGGCCGAAGCGCTGCCGGATCGTCCGTTGCGCGTCCTGGACATTGGCGGCGGTCTTGGCCACATGTCGCTGTGGCTGGCCGAACGCGGTCACGAGGTGACCTTCACCGAGCCGGCCGCACCGATGCTCGAAGGCGCGCGCCAGCGTTTCGCCGACGCCGGGCAAACCGCGACGTTCATTCAGGCGCCGTGGCAGGAACTGCTCGGCCAACTCACCGAGCCGTACGATCTGGTGATCTGCCACGCGGTGCTCGAATGGCTCGCCGAACCCCACGCGATCCTGCCGGTGCTGCATCAACTGACCAAACCCGGTGGCTGGTTGTCGTTGGCGTTCTACAACCGCGATGCGCTGATCTACCGCAACCTGCTCAAAGGCCATTTCAAGAAAATGCGCAAGAACGTCATGGCCGGCGAAAAGCAGAGCCTGACCCCGCAGCAGCCGCTCGATCCAAGGGAATTGGCAACGCAACTCGAAGGCTTGTGGCAGGTCGAAAGCCAGAGTGGGATCCGCGTTTTCCATGACTATATGCCGGTGGAATTCCAGGCCCGCGCCGAACTCGTGGATTTGCTCGAGATGGAGCTCGCTCACCGTCGTCACCCAAGCTTCGCCGGGCTTGGGCGTTACTTGCACTGGATCTGCCGGCCGATCTGATCGGAGCGCGACATGAAAGCTCAATCCGCGTTACTGCTGATGTGTCTGGGCTTGGCTGCTTGCCAGAGCAGCAACCCGTACGTGGCGCAATCGCGGCCCTTACCGCCGGCACCAGCGCAAGCCGCCACCACCTTCGACCGCAGCGCGTACCCGGCGCCGCCGCGTGATTATGGGCGTTATCGCAGTTGGGCCTGGCTCAATGGGCAACTGCCACCGGGCACGGCCTGGGCCGATTCGGCGCAAGTGGCCGAAGCGGTAAGCAATGCCCTGGATCAGCGCGGCTTGCGTCCATTGCACGACAACCGCCCGGCCGACCTGTTGGTCAGCGCCGATCTGCGTCTGGAAACCCGTTTGCGCCAGGTTCAGGATGACTACGGTTATTACGGCGGTGGATACGGCAGCTATGATCGATATGGACGCGGTTACGGTATGTACAACACGGTGCCGATCGTACGCACGTATTCCGAGCAAGTCGTGGTGGTGCAGGTCAATCTGTTCGACGCTGGCAGCGGGCAACCGGTGTGGAGCGCCAGTGCCGAAACCGCGAACAAGGGCAGCGAAATCGATCGCACCGATTCGATCCGCGAAGCTGTGGAAAAAGCCATGTCGGCGTATCCTCCCAGTTAGCTCCTGCCCATCAGAAGCTGCCGCAGGTTCATGTCTTCAACCGGAGAAAACCCATGTTCCGCCGTCTCGCTCTACTGGCCATGGTCGCGCTGCTCAGCGCTTGCGCCGCCAACCAGGTCAATCACGACTTCGATGCCAACCGCGACTTTGCGGCCTATCGCAGCTGGAGCTGGAAAGACCCCGCTCTGCAATACCGCCCCGATGATCCACGGATCAAGAGCGACCTGACCGAGCAACGCATCCGCCAGGCCGTGGCCGATCAGCTCGACCAGCGCGGTTTGCGTCCCGCGGCGGCGGGCGCCAAGGGTGACTTGAATGTGCAGACTTATCTGATCGTCGAGGATCGTCAGCAGCAAGTGACGACCAACTACGGCGGCGGCTGGGGCGGCCCGTGGAACGGCTATTGGGGCGCGCCGATGTACAACGAAACGCGCAACATTACCTACAAGGTCGCGACCATCCAGATCGACTTGCTCGACGGCAAGGACGGCAAACTGGTGTGGCGCGGCAGCGATGAGCAGATGCTCTCCGGCAAGCCGAATCCCGATGATCGCAGCAACGCCATCCGCGAGACGGTCACGCGGATTCTGGCCAACTATCCACCGCGTTGAATCCGTTAAAAAGTGCGAGCTGTTGAGCTCCCGTTTTTTTGCTCCACCCTAAATTCCAATGTGGGAGCGAGCCTGCTCGCGAAAGCAGGGTGTCATTCAACTGCTATTTATCTGACACGACGTCTTCGCGAGCAGGCTCGCTCCCACAGGGATGTTTGTCTGTTCGAAATGGCGCGTTGCCATTAGGCGCGTCTACACTCAGTTGCACCAATGGAGCTAGCGGCAAAGGAGTGCGCCATGTCGCCTCGTTCGCGATTCAACGGCCCGGCCCGCCAGCGCGGGGCGATCGGCTTGATGGCGGCGGCCACGCTCAGTCTGGCGGTGGTGATGATGTTGCTGGTGGTCGACACCGGCCGCTTGTACATGGAACAACGCAAGTTGCAGCGGGTGGTCGACAACGCCGCCCTCGAAGCCGTCAGCCGTGGCGGCAATTGCCTGCCGGGCCTGAGCGCTGCCAGTTACGCCGGGCAAAGCGCCGTGCGCAATGGCTACATAGTCGATGCCGGCAACACCCTCGCCACCACGTGCGGCACCCTGGTCACTCCAGCCTCCGGCCTGCGCACGTTCGCAGTGGATGCCACGCAAGCGGCAGCGGTCAAAGTCGTCGCCAGTCGCACGGTGACCACCAGTTTTGCCGGTGGCGTACAGGCCTTGTTCAGCGGCACCCCGGTCAGTCTCAACACCACGCTCAATGCCTCGGCGGTGGCCGCCAAACCGCAGCCGACGGTGGCCCAACTGAATATACGCAGCACCTTGGCCAGCATTGATACGGCGCAGTCGAACATCCTCAACCCGCTGTTTTCCGGATTATTGGGCGGCAACGTCAACCTCACGGCTCTGGGCTGGGATGGCCTGCTGAACACCGACATCAACTTGCTCAAATACCTTGATCAACTGGCGATCAATCTTAACGTCGCGGCGGGCAACTACACGCAATTACTCAACACTCAGGCCACGGTGACGCAACTGATTCAGGCGGCGGCAACGGTGGTGCAGCTCAATGGCGCGACCGCGCAGGTGATCACCGCACTGGGCCAATTGCAGGTGGCCGCGATCAACGCGGCGCCGGTCAAACTGGGTGACATCCTGCAATTGCAGACCGGCACCACGGCGGCAGGGCTGGACGCCAATCTGCAACTGCTGCAACTGATTCAGGGCGTGGTGCAACTGGCCAACAGCAAGAGTGCGGTGGCGGCGACATTGCCGATCAGCGTGCTGGGGCTGGCGAATGTCACGGTGCGGGTGAAAGTGATCGAGCCGCCGCAGTTCTCTGCGATTGGCGATCCGGCGCGGGCGAAGGCCAATCCCGACCCGCATGCGCCAGATCGGATTTATGTGCGCACGGCGCAGGTTCGCACGATGTTGTCGGTGAGTTTGCCGGTGCTGTCCGGGGTCACGGGGCTGGCCAATGCGGTGTTTGGATTGGTCGGTACTTTGACCCCGACGCTTAACGCGTTGCTGAGCCTGAATCTGGTGGACACACTCAACTCGCTTGGCTGTTTGTTGGGGGCCGGTTGCGAGCAGCTTGATCCGAAACTGCTGCCGTCGCCGCAAATCGATATCGCTCTGGATGCCGGTGGGGCACAAAGCTATGTCACGGATTACAGCTGCCCGACCGGCAATACCGGCAGTAAAAGTCTGACCGCCACAACCGTCACCTCCATCGCCGATCTCAAGCTGGGAAAAATCGACCCGACCAGTGCATTTTCCTCGTCTGCCCCGCCCGCGGTCGCACCATTGCCACTGGTCGATCTTGGTATCGTGACGTGCCACAAGATTCTAGGCATCGGCAGTTGTGACCCTGCCACCCATGTTCAATACGGCGCAGGCGGCATCGCGATCAAACTCGACACCAGCGTCGCGCAGAATACCCAGAACCTGGTGTTCTCCAGCAGCACACCATTCGCCACCCCGGCCAATCTCAAACTGCCGCCGAGCATCTTGCCGGCGGTGCCGACCAACAATATCGTCGGCAGTCTGTCGAGCACCCTCGCGGGGATCAATCTGATTGTCTACAAACCGCAGGGCAGCAATCCATTGGGTGCCGTCGTCACTGGCGTTGCCTCTTTGATCAGCGATGTCACCAGCAAGTTGCTGCCGGTGGTGACCAACCTGATCAGCCCGTTGCTCGATCCGCTGCTGAACAACCTGCTCAAAGGCCTGGGCATCAACCTGATGGACGTCGACGTCGGCGCCAATATGACTTGCGGCCAGACCGGCAAGGCCTATCTGGTGATCTAGGCGTCTACGGCAACCGGCAACTTGATGCAGAACCGCGCGCCTTGCGCCGAATTGCGCACGCTCAACTGGCCGCCCATGTTGTCGATGATGCCGTAGCTCACCGATAACCCCAGCCCGGTGCCGATGCCGATCGGTTTGGTGGTGAAAAACGGCTCGAAGATCCGCTCCAGCAGACGCGGATCAATGCCGCCGCCGTTGTCCTCGACCCACAACCGCACGCTCTGTTCATCGCGTTCGGCATAGATCGAAATCCACGGTTTGAAGGATGAATCCTTCTCGCGCTTGCTCAGCAAGGCGTCGCGCGCGTTGACCATCAGGTTGATCAGCACCTGCTCAAGCTGATCGACGTAGCCGCGCACCTGAACCTCGAACCCGGTCTCGCTGATGCGCAGATCCACACCTTTGCCGCGCATGCCTTCGGCCAGCAACGACAGCGTGCCTTCAATGGCCGAGGCCGGGTTGAACAGTTGCTGTTCGATCTCCGAACGCCGGCCAAACACGCGCATGTGATCGACCACTTTCGCGGCGCGCTGCACCTGCGCGTCGATGCGGTTGAGCTTGTCGGTCAGGTAATCGATCTGTACATCACCATTGCCCAGACGCTTGAGCACATTGACGATGGCCATGCGCATCACGTTCAGCGGCTGATTGATCTCGTGGGCCAGGCCGGTGGCCATTTCGCCGAGTGTGGCCATTTTCGCGCTTTGTGTGAGCTGTTGTTGCGAGCGGCGCACCTCGGTGTTGTCGCGGCCCACTGCTTGCACTTCGATCAATTGGCCGTGTTCATCGAACACGCCGCGATCGGACCACACCCACCAGGCGTGTTCGCGGCCGGGCAGTTGCAGGCTGATTTCTGCGGTGCTCACCGGCTGCTCCGCCGTCAGTGAAGCGAGGCGCTGGATGAACGCGGCGCGTTGCTCGTCGGACATCCAACTGCCCAGATCGACCCCCGGCAACTCTTCCGGCGTGCATTCCAGATAGGTCGCCAGCGGCCGGTTGCCGAAAGTCAGAGTCAGGTCCGGGCGGTAGCGACAGATCATCGCCGGCGAGTCCTCCACCAGGATCCGGTAGCGCTCCTCGCTCTTTTTCACCTGCTCGGCCGCCAGGGTCGCTTCGGTGACGTCCAGCCACAACCCGACCGCTTCCACCGGCAGGCCAAGGTCGTTGCGCAGCAGCCTGGCTTCATCGAGCAGCCAGTGATATTCGCCATGCCGGTCGCGCAGCCGATAACGCGCGCGCACTGAGCCTTCACGCAGCAACTGGCGGCTGCGGGCGAAATACAGGTCGCGATCGTCAGGGTGGATCATCTCGATCAGTGCACTGTTGCCGCAGTCCGCAAGACTCCAGCCCAGCAGCGGTTGCAGGCTGGCACTGAAGAACGCCGGGATCAGCGCGCCTTCGTGATACTGCTGGACGTAAATCACCGCCGGCGAACTGGCGATCAGGTTGTCGAGCCGTGCATGCGCGGCGGCGGCTCGTTGCTGCTGGTTCTGGATGTCGCTGATGTCGAGCATGAAACCGACTCGCCGGCGATGCTCGCCGCTGCCAATCACTTGGCCTTGCACGCGATACCACGTTGGCGCCTGCGCGGGATCGCCATTGCGCAGGCGCACCGACAGCGTCAGGGCTTCGCCATGTTGCTGCAAGGCCTGTAGACGGCTGCGCAACTCGTCGCGGTCGGCGGGATGGATCTGTGCCAGCCAGTCTTCCAGCGCCAGTCCGTCATTGTTCAGTTGCAGGGACGCAGCCAACGCAGGCGCCAGTTGAATGTTGTCGTCACCGCCGAGGATTTCCCACCAGCCTGCACCCAACAGGGTTTGCAGCGCTTCGATGCGCTCCAGTTGCCGGTGATGCTGCTGTTCGCGCAGGCGCCCGAGCAACGGCCCGGCCAGCGCGGCGAGCAGCGCCATCCAGTCACGTTCGGTCAGGTACGGCGCGGCGCTGTCCACGGGATAAAACCCGCAGAGCAGCCAGGCCACCACACCGCGTTCATCGCTATACGGCACCGCGAAACCTTCGGCATTGCCAAACAGAGCCTGCACCCGTGAATGTTCATCGAGGCCATGGTGCGCGCCAACACGCTGCGGTGCAGCGCCGTTGAGGCTGTCCAGCGGCGTGCCGAGACGCTGATCGTCATGCCACAAAGTCGGCGCATCGTGGGCGCGATACTGGCGATAAATCTGCCAGCCCTGCGCCTCATCATCGAGCAAGGCCAACGCCAGACAAGGGATGTGCCAGTGCTGGGCAATCACCTGCAGTTGTTCGCTGACGATCACCGGCAAACGCAGCGGGCTGCACGCGCGCAACTGTTCGCTGATCTGCCCGGCAATCAATTGGCAGGCGTCACGCTGGCGCGATTGCTGGCGTTCGAACAGCAGGTCGGCGATATCGATCAACTGCATCAACCAGCCTTCGCCCTGCGGTTGCACCCAGCCACGCAAGTGCAAGGGCTGTTCGCCCAATCCCGAAAAGTCGAGATCGAGCAGTAGCCCTTGCCACTCCCTCGGCCGACCTTCGATGGTCAATGTGCTGTGGGGCAACAGATAGGCGCTCAGTGGCAAGGGTTGCTGGTGCGGTTTGTGCTGCGCCAGCAGATGGCGCAACGGGCCGGCCATTTGCAGCACGCCAGCGTCGTCGTTCAGGTACAGGTGCAAGCCTGTTGCGGGTGAGCCGAGTGGGTCGGGCAACTCGTGGGCGGCGGGCGGCGTGCGTTTGAGCAAGCGCCCGAAGAGTTTGTCCCCCGACGTCAAAATTGCAGACTCGATTTGGCAGTCAGATAGGTGGGCAGACTGGGCACTGTACCAACGACCGGAAGCACCAGGAACGGCATCACCTGATTCAACTTGCTGACCGGATAATCCACTCGCACCGTCAGCAGGCCTGACGCGCTGTATTGGCTGCTGGTATCAACGCCGACCACCAGGTTGAAGACCGGCGGAATCCAGGACAATTGCTGGGTCAGCGTGGCGTTCGCGGTGTTGAGCACGACCGTTGAATAGTTGGGAGTGTTGGGGTCGACCGCGACACTGCGGCGCACCGCCTCGGACGTGGCCTGATTGAATGATTGCATCATCACCAAGGGCAGGCTGTAGCTGACCAGACCGTAAAATACGGCGAAAAAGATGATGAACACCAAGGCGAACTCGATCGCCACCGCACCTTTTTGCGACTTCCGAAAGCCGGTTTTCATGAGTGCGTCTACCCTGACTGTCACTGCGTAGTATCAGCATAGAATCATTCAGCAAAAACGGACGGTTTTTACCGGATGCACAGTTTTATCCTCCTGATCTGGCTCGTGCTGTGCGCGGCGCAAGACGCCCGCCAGCGCCGCATTGCCAATGCGCTGACCCTCGGCGTCGCCGCGCTGGCGCTGATCTGGCTGTTGTGCACCGGCAGCACCTGGCTGGGCGCGGAAGCGGGGCAGGGCGGTTGGGCCTGCCTGATTGCGCTGGCACTGACCCTGCCGGGTTTTTTCATGGGCCGCATGGGCGCCGGCGATGTGAAATTAATGACAGCTCTGGGGCTTGCGACGGACGGTCTGTTCATTCTTGGGGTATTTATTGGCGCTGGGCTCGCCAGCGTGGTCTGGATGCTGCTGGCGCCAAGAGTCTGGCTTCATATGAGTCAAGGGCTTAGAGATCGTCTGCGATATCTGGGGCCAACTATGTCAAAAAAGCTGCCATTTGCACCGTTTGTGCTGCTTGGGACGGTGCTTGTTCTGCTTTGGATCCATTAGTCGCCAAGCGCCACTAGTCCTATGTACATAGTCGGAAAGTACGTCTACTTTCAAAGGAACTGGTTATACAGCCAAAGGCTGGCAGTACAGGAATGGTCAGCTTTGGCCTGGGACATGGAGTAGCACGTGAACAAGCTTACGTCTGCGGTAAAAGTCCTCGTGGTCGACGATCAGCCGTTGATTGTGGAGGAGTTGTGCGAGTTTCTTGAAAGCAGCGGTTATCGCTGTGTGCCGTGTGAGTCCAGTCAGCAGGCGATCGAGCGTTTCAGTGAGGACGCGGAAATCGGTCTGGTGCTGAGTGATCTGCACATGCCGGACATGGATGGCATTCAGTTGATCCAGGCATTGCAGCGGCTGGCGGGCAAGCATCGGGCTTTTGAGGCGATCATGCTCACCGGGCGTGCCGACAAGCAGGATGTGATCAAGGCGTTGCGTGCAGGGATTGCCGATTATTATCAGAAACCGATTGATCTGGATGAGTTGCTGGAAGGTGTGCGGCGTCAGGAGGTGGCTCTGCAGGAGCGGCAGAAGAATCTGCAGCTGGGGCATTTGAATCAGAAGTTGCAGTATTTGTCTGAGTCGATTGATGACCTGTACCAGGATCTGGACAAGGTGCGGCGCAATCCTGCGGCGGTGACTCGCGATGTGTCGGGTGGTGAGCCTGGCGAGGCTGAGGCGCAGGAGATGCCGGCGATTTTCAATCAGTTGTCACCGCGACAGCTGGATGTGGCGCGGTTGGTGGGCAAGGGGCAGACCAATTATCAGATTGCCTGTGAGTTGGGGATTACCGAGAACACGGTGAAGCTTTATGTTTCGCAGGTGTTGCGGTTGACGCATATGCATAATCGGACGCAGTTGGCTTTGGCCTTGTCGCCGAGTGCTTCTGCTTCTCGGCAGCGGGTTACGGCGCATTGACTTGGCGGCCTTTGGGCCGACCAGGTTGTGGGTGGTTTGGGTGAATATCCGTTGTTGCGGGTGTTGCCGCTGGCGGTTCCGCTCTTACAGCGGGTCACTTTTGGCAAACGCCCCAAAAGTAACCAAAAGGTCTGCGCCCTGACGTTCGGCCCGCTCGCTAGGGCTCGGGGTTCCTTCGCTCCGGGATCGATCCGGGGGCATCGCTTCCGGTTTGCTTCGCTGCACCTCCTTTCGATGTGTTCGACTTCGTCGAACGGCGCTGCGCGCCTACCCCCGGATCAATCCCTCCACTCAGCCTGCCGACGGGCTCCAAGATCAAAAGCAGGCGAGCTGACACTCGGCCTATTGAGTGGTGAAGAGCGGGTGTTCGGCTTTAGTTTTGTGGTGGGTTTGCCCCTCATCGGAACGCCGCCCGCCCAACCCTCTCCCTAGGGAGAGGGAGCTGATCTGGTGCTTTTCAGAATCTGAGTTCGACGCGGTATTTCACGTCGGCGTACCTCTACCAAACACCCCGGTCAGTCCCCTCTCCCTCTGGGAGAGGGCTAGGGTGAGGGTTGGCTTTTGGCTGTTTAAATTTGTTGCAGATAACAGGAACCTTCCCACACTGTTTTCAGGTTGTCCGTCGGACGTGCGCTCTCTAGTCTCTGGCTGTCGCTGAACACTCAGCGATCGGGTGTGAGAACCCGGCAATTTATGGTCATCAAGTCTTTGTGCACGCATAATCGCCGCCAGCTTGTCTGCTGTCTGCAATGTGTCATGGCGGCTGTTTGCGGGCAGACTTCGGTCTGGCCGGGTGTCCATAACCGGTATTCTCACCCTGCATACAGCTGCCACCTTTTGCCCCGTGAGAATGGCAGTGGGTGGTGGCAGAGACTTTGGAGTTGTTTCAATGGACAAACTGATCCCCGACCCACCCACCGAATCCACCACCCCGCTCGAAGAAGCCATCCGCGCCGACAACCTCGAAAAAAACCGCGAAGCCATCAAACGCGCTCTCGATTTCTACCTCTGTCCCGAACCTGCAAAACCCCGCCAGCCCAGCACGATGTTTCTCATCCATCCGAAAATCGATACCGAAAGCCTGCTCGCCCACGCCTGCGAATCCCTGGCCTCAGCCAATACGCTGGCGGGTAACTTTGCCGATCAGTTGGGCCGGCCCGAGCGCAATACCGCGCTGGCGATTCAGCAGATCATCATGCTGGCCGAGCTGGCGGTAAACCGGGCATTGGATCGGGTGGACCCGCAGACCTGATCCGGCAGGCACACCGCGTCATCGTTCTTCGCGAGCAGGCTCGCTCCCACAGGTGGAGTGCATTTCAAAAGGTGGGAGCGAGCCTGCTCGCGAAAGCGCTCGCAAGATCACCACATCACTAATTCCTGGTCTCGATCTTCCCACCCGCATCCGGATCATAAAAATCCGGGATCTCATATTTGTACTTCTTCAACCAGCGCTGCATCGCCAGATCCCGTTCGGTCGCGGTCGCTGTTTGGGGTTTGGGCGAGGCGGCTTTGTTGCGGCTTTGCAGGACCAGCCAGCCTTCGGTTTCCTGTTGTTGCGCCGAGGCGGGGCCGGCGTCGATGGCGGCGGCGCTGAGGGGCAGGCTGAGGAGGGTCAGGTAGCACAGGCCTTTAAGGGGGTTCATGGCTGTCTCCTTATTTGAGCGATGACGGCAACGGGTCAGCGACGGCGGCCACTTGATTGCTGGTGGCCGGTTTGGTCTTGACCGGGGCTTTGAGTTTTTCTGCGCGCTCCTGGGCTTCGGTGAATTGTTCCGGAGTCAGTTTGGCGCGGCTGACGATTTCGGCGGCTTGTGGCCAGTCGTTCTGGTACAGCAGCAGGGTGACCATGTTCAGGGTTGCCAGTTGGTTGTTCTGCTTGAGTTCGATGGCGGTAAGGAACTCGAAGCGGGCGTCGTTGAGGCGTAGCTGGTTGAGGTAGACCACGCCGAGATCGTTGCGGATTTTTTCGTCGGTGGGGGCCAGGCGGGCGGCGCGTTGCAGGTGGGCCTGGGCCTGGCCGTTGTCGCCGCGGGCGGCGTAGAGTTGGCCGAGGCCGTGTTCGGCTTCGGCGGTCAGGCAGCCGCCGAGCAGGCCGCGGTACAACGGCTCGGCTTCGCTGCGGCCGAGCAGGCGGTAGACCTTGGCTTTGCGCAGGCGCACTTCGCTGATGTTGTCCGGCAGGCTTTGCAGGTTGGCGAGGCTGGCGTGCAGTTTGCCGTCGTTGGCCAGGTCGTCCGCGAGGTTCAGGGCCAGTTCCTGCTCCTGGGTCATTTTGCTGCAACTGCTCGGTGACAGCAGCGCCGTCCACGGTGCCTGGCCGTCGGTGGCGCAACCGCCGAGCATCAATAGACTTGCCATGACTATCAGTACTTTCATCAAACGCTCTCCATGAGCAAGGTCAGTTGGCGAATGCCCGGGCTATCGCGGTGAAGCCCGGGCCGGCGAGGACGATCAGCAGTGCCGGAAACAGAAACAGCATCATCACCACCGACATCTTCGCGGACATTTTCGAGATGTATTCCTGCAAGCGCGTCAGGCGGCGGTCATCCAGCAGTTGCTTGAGCGCCAGCAGCGATTTCATCGCGCCGCCGCCCTGTTGAATCAGTTGCTGGAGAATCACGCAGGTGTCGCTGAACTCATCGACGGCGAGCATCACCGCCGCTTTGTTCAACTCCTGGCCAAGTTCCAGACCGGAGTCGACACGGGTCAGGATCAGGCGCAATTCGCTGGTCAGTTCCGGCAGCAGTTTTTGCGCCTCAATGCTGAGCACACGCAGGGCCTGTTCGACGGCCATGCCGGATTCGAAGAGGATGCGCAGCAGCGGAATGAACGTCGACACCTCCACGGCGATGGTTTTCTGCCGACGTGCCGCCGCGTAGGCCAGCAAGCGTTTGGGCAGCAGATAACCGCCGCCGGTAGCGAGCATCGGCACGATCCAGCGGTTGCTGGCCTGGGGGAAAAACACTTCTTGCAGAAAGATCGCCAGGCCCAGTGTCAGCAGCGGCGTGCCGATCTGGCAGGCCGCGAATAGCGCTCGTTCGTTGGCGCGGCGCCAGCCGATGCGGTTGAGCAGGGTCTGGGTTTCGCTGTCGATGCTCACCGAGCGTTGGCCGAACTTGCTGCTGCCCAGTACGCGCAACCAGCTGCCGAAGCGATTCTCGCGCACCAGATGCCCTTGCAAGCGCTGATTGACCTGACGCACCCGACGCCGTTCGGTCAGCAAGTGATTGACCACCAGCAGCAGGGAACCGAGCAGCAACATCAGAGCCGCGAGCCAGACCATGTCAGACGCTCCGTAACATGCGCCACAGCGCCAGGCTGCCGAACACTTGCAACACGGCAGCGCTGATCAGCATGTGCTGGCCGCTCGCGTCGTTCCACATCCCGAGCATGTAGCCAGGATTGGTCAGCATGAAGTAACTCACCAGCAGAAGCGGCAACGAGCCGAGCACCCAGGCGGTCATCCGCGTTTCGCCGGTGAGCGCACGCAGTTGCCGCGCGCCCTGGTCGCGTTCGCGGATCAGTTTGATCAGGTTCTCCAGCAGCTCGCTGGCGTTGCCGCCGTAGCGATGATTGACCTTGAGGCCGAGGGCGAACATGCGCAGTTCGTCTTGTTCATACAGTTCGGCAAAGTCGCTGACGGCGTCCGGCAAGTTCACGCCCAATTGCACGTTGCGCTGGACCCGGCCCATGGCTTTTTTCAGTGGGTCTTCACTGGCTTCGATGCCGCCCATGACCGCGTCACTTAGGGTGCGCCCTGACTTCAGGCTGCGCACGGTGTGATCAAGCAACTGCGGCAGTTGCTCGATCATGCGTTTGACCCGGCGCTGGTAGAGCACGGCGATGTACAGCCGCAGCGCCAGTGGCGGAACGAAGATCATCAGCAGCAGCCCGATCCAGTCGGCGAGAAAATAACCCAGCGCCATCGCCAGCGCCCACAGACTCAGCCACAGGCCGAAACGCTCGGTCGGGCGGCCCAGTCCGGCACGCAGAAACATCCGCTCCAGTCCGACCCACACAGGTTTTTCTGGCGCCAGTTGCGGCTGTCCGGCGGCGAGACGGTTGAGCACTTTTTCCGTTGCGGTCTTGCGCAGGCCTTGCAGGAACAGACGGATCGACAGCCCCAGCAGCGTCAGGCAGACAACAATGAGAATGATCGGTCCCAGCATGCTCGGTGCTCCTTGCCGTCAGCCCAGATGCGCTTCGTGGCGCAGCTTGTCGCCGGCCGGATTGACGGCTTCGCGCAGGAAGCCGAAACCGCTGCGGCGGTCGAGGCGGAACAGGGTGTTGGTGACGTAGACGTCCTCGCGAATGCCGACCACCTCCACCACTTCACTGACGCAGCGGCGCCCGTCAGGCATGCGCGTCAACTGGATGATCACGTCGAGGGCGGCGCAGATCATCTGGCGCAGGGTGCGTTCGGCGATGGAGCGGCCGGTCAGGCCGACCAGTGTTTCCAGGCGCAGCAGGGCATCCTGCGCATTGTTGGCGTGCACGGTGCTCATCGAGCCGTCGTGGCCGGTGTTCATCGCCGTGAGGACGTCGACCACTTCGACGCCGCGAATCTCGCCGAGGATGATCCGGTCGGGGCGCATCCGCAGGGCGTTGCGAATCAGGTCGCTGGCCTTCACTTCACCGTGGCCTTCGGCATTCGGCGGCCGCGTTTCCAGGCGCACCACGTGCGGGTGACCGAGCTGCAATTCGGCGACGTCTTCGATGGTCACCAGACGTTCGTGCGGGTTGATCAACTGGCTGAGAATATTCAGCAGCGTGGTTTTGCCGGTGCCGGTGCCGCCACTGATCAAGATGTTGCAGCGCTTGCCGACCGCGTCCTGAAAGAACTCGAAGATCGACAGGTCGATGGTTTGCATCGCCATCAGGTCGGTGCTCTTGAGCATGTCCTTGCGAAATTTACGGATCGACAGGCATGGACCGTCGAGGGCGATCGGCGGAATGATCGCGTTGACCCGACTGCCATCCGGCAGGCGTGCATCGACCATCGGCGAAGACTCGTCGAGGCGCCGACCGAGTGGCGCGAGGATGCGTTGCATCACGCGTTCGACGTGGTGCGCGTCGATAAACCGCAGGTCACTCTGGTGCAGCACACCGTCGCGTTCGATGAACACCCGGTGCGGGCCGTTGACCAGAATCTCGGTCACCGACTGATCGCGCAGCAACACTTCCAGTGGACCGAAACCGGTGAGCTCGTCGACGATCTCTTCGGCCAGACGCTCCATTTCGTAGCGGGAAATCGCCAGGTGCAAACGCGCGATGTATTCGGCGACTTTGTCGGTGACAAACTGCGCGAGTTGTTGGCGTGAACCTTCCAGCAGGTTTTTCCCGGACTCTTCGAGGGCGTCGATGATGTAGCGATGCAGGACCAGTTTCAGGCCTTCGTGATCGCTGTTGCCGACGCCACTGCGGGGCGCCGCGCCGAAGAGTTTTTCTGCGCTCATGAGGTGCCTCGCAAGCGGTCGAACCAGGTCACTTTCGGTTTGGCCAGGCCTTCGGAACGTTTGGCCAGACGTTCGCCGAGGGCGCGCAGGCTCTGGGTGAGTTTTTCCCGCGGGGCCAGCTCGAACAGGCTGACGCCCTGGTTTTTCGCGTTCAGGCGCACTTCGGGGGTGAGGGCCAGCGTGGCGATTACTTCCAGATTGAAGGTCTTGCCGAGGGTTTCCGAATTGGGCGCGACGTTGCTCAGGTAGCGGTCGATCAGCAGGCGTCCATGGTCGAGCTTCATGCCTTTTTCCCGCCACAGATTGAGCACGGCGAGGTTGCGTCGGCAGTTGAGCACGTTCTGGTCGGTGTACCACAGCAACTTGTCGCAGTGGCTGACAAAGGTGCGCAAGGCTTCGCTGTCGGTCTGTCCGGTGAGGTTCACAACGATGTGCTGGAAGTGCTGGCGCAAGGCGCTGAGCAACATGTACAGCTCGGCGGCGCTGGTGTTTTCCAGCGGTTCATCGTTGCTGGCGTAGGCGAGAATCCGCAGGCCGGCTTCGGCGCTGGTGAAGGCGCTGTCGATCAGCGTGGCGTCGAGCCTTCGCAAGTGGCGCAAGGCATCGCCGAAGTGAAAAGAACTCTCCAGCCCGAGCAGGGCGAGGCTGTCACCGCGCGGCAAACCGAGATCGAGCAGCAAGGTTTGCTGGCCGCTCTTTTGCACCACCATCGCCATGTGGTTGGCCAACAGTGCGCCGTCGGAACTGCTCTGCACGCCATACATGACCGTGAGCCCGCCCAGTTGCGTGTTCGGTGCCACGGGTGGCAGGCGTTTGCTCAAGCGCCGTACCAGTCCGGCGACTTCACTGGAACGCGAACCGTAGGCGACAAAATCCCGGGCGCCGGCGCGCATGGCGTTGAGCACCAACTGATTGTCCATGCCGTCGCCGAGGGCGACGATCGCCAGCATCGGTTTGGCCTCCAGCGCGCCTTCGATCAGCGCGCTTTGAGCGACCACGTGCTCACGATCAAGACCGACGAAGACCAGGCTGGCAAAGGTCACGTCGACCAGCGCCAGCAGTTCATCGAGGCTGCCGCCACCGGCGCTGACCACCTGACCGAGCGGCGCGAGCGCGCCCTGCAGCCACTCCAGATCGGTGCTGTTGCGGGTGATGGCGAGAAAGGTCTGGCTCAGGCTCTGGCTCATTGCGATAACCCGCTGCGCTTGTCGAAGTTGCCGTTTTCAAGGAAGAACATGCGGTAGAAATTCGGATCGTAATTACGCAGTTTTTCGCCCGGTAGCGACGGCAGTTGCGCATCGGCGGCCAATGGCTGGACCAGATGCGGGGTGACGATCATCAGCAGTTCGCGTTCTTCGCGCTTGATCTGCGAGCCCTTGAAAAACGCACCCAGCACCGGGATATCGCCGAGGCCGGGAAACTTGTTCACTTGCGAGCTGTTGGTGGTGCTGATCAAGCCGCTGATGACGAAGCTCTCGCCATCGCCGAGTGACACGCTGGTGTCGGTGCGGCGGATGGTCAGAGCGGGCACGGTGGTGCCGGCGATCTGCACGGCATTGCTGAAGTCGAGTTCGCTGACTTCCGGGGCGACCTTCAAGGCGATGCGATCGCGGCCGATGATGGTTGGCGTCAGGGTCAGGCGGATACCGAATTCCTTGTATTCGATCGACACGCTGTCGCTGCCGGAACTGGGCACCGGAATCGGAATTTCACCGCCGGCCAGAAAGCTTGCGCTCTGCCCGTTCAACGCGACCAGACTCGGCCGCGCGAGGGTGTAGGCGAAGCCGCTGGTTTCCAGGGCATTGATGATCGCCATGGTCTTGCCGCCGACCCACGAGAAGTTGAACAGTGAGTTGTCCACTGGCAGACGTGGCTGCGGCACGCCATCAATCGGTGGCAGGGTGCCGGGCGAGCCGAACAGAAAGTTGCCGCGCGTGCCGATCAGTGAGGCGGTGGCTTCCTTGAGTTTGGTGCGGCTGACTTCGACGAAGCGGATATCGGTCTGCACTTGCGACGGCAGGCTCGGATCATCCGACGGCAGGCTGGTGCTCAGCGCAGCGGTGGCGGCGCCCTGCACGAACACCATGCTCTGGCGCGGTTCGCTCGAACACGACGTCCAGACCATCAGACTGGTAGCGCCGGGTGCCACACCGGTGAGCAGAAAGGACGAGCTGCCGTTGGCGTGTACGTCAGCGATTTTCGGGTCGCCAATCGCCAGGCGGGTGATCGCCACCGGCGATTGCACGTCCTGCTGAAAGCCTTCGCCGATTTCGATCACCGGCGGCATGCGCCCCAGTGCCGAACAGTTGCCGACTGCCGCCAACGCGGCGTCCATCGACAGTCCCATCAGTAACAGGGCGCGCAGCATGGGTTTGAATGTCGGCCTGAAACGACTCTGCATGCCCTTGGATCCTTGCGCAGTCATGGGTTTTGTTGGGTGATCTGATTGCCGCGAATAATTTCCACGGCCGGCTTCTGAGCTGCGCCGGAACCACCACCGGCAGGCGCTTTCGGTCCGGCGCCCATGGCCAGTTGGGTGAACTGGAAGAGTTGGCTGTTGGCACTGCTCAGATGTGCTGGCGCCTGAGCTTCGCCGGCCCAGTATTTGGCCAGGCGTTGTTCTTCGCTGCTGCGTACGGCCAGACGCAAGGTGCCGACTTGCGTTGCCAGCATCAGTCGGCTGAGCAGTTGTTCCGGCACCGCCAGCACCACGGTGCGCGCGGCGATGCGGCGTTGATCCTGTTTGAGTTTTTCATCGGCGCTCAGCGCCGGCGAAGCAGGTTGGCCGTCGTTGGTCAGTCCATATTGATCGCCAACCCCGAGCACCCGCATGGCCGGGACGACGATCTGCGCGGACTGTTCCAGATTGCTGGTGTCCTGGCGCAGATACAGCAGCACATCGACGTAATCGCCGGGGATCAGTTGCCCGGCCGCGCCGATCACTTCGTCGACGGCCACGGTGAGGGCACGTTCATCGCTGTGAATCATGCGTGCCAGTGAGCCGCCGGCGGTGAAGCTTTCATCGTTCAGCCAAGTGCCGGCGCTGAGGTGCCGCCAGGGTGTGCGGCCGATGGCCTGATCGACATTGCTCAAGCTGCCGGCCGGTGCACTGCGCAGTTTTTCCACCGCGACATCGGCCGCCGTCAGCGCGGTGAAGGGCGGTACATCGTGCAGCAATACCACCACCGGTTGGCGAGTCTGGTCTTCGGCGATCGCGACAGTTTTTTCAACGGTGACGGCTGGAGCAACGGGGGCTTCGGCGACGGGTGCCGGTTGACGACTGAGCACCAGCCCCCAGTAACCGACAAAGATCGCTCCAAGCAGAAGGATGGCTGCAAGGCCCATGGTGACGCGACTGTTCATGACGGCTCTCCCTTTCCTGCTGCACTACCCACTGCACTTGCTTACGAGAGAAGTTCCCAATCCGGCAGCTATGAACATGCAACTATTTCGCTATTTCCACGCTAGCTGATCCAAGCCAAAACGCCATTAGTGACAGGAAAATAACCCACTAAAGTATGAGTCTTGGCCAATTAACAGCAGCAATCGGCAACTTCGCGATGTGATTAATCCTTTGTGATTAATCCGTTCTTACAGTTGTTGGGTGGGGCTTTGTTGACAATGCTCAAATGGCACGGTGGTTTTTGCCGCAGCAGCGTGACATGGGCGCCACAGGCGCAAAGGAGTAGTCGTATGTGTCGGATGATCCTCGATTATTTGATGGCCAGAGTCCGTTTGCTGGTCAAAAACGAAGAAGCCGCGTCGGCGATCGAATATGCGATCGTGGTGGCGATGGTTGCCGTGGTCGTGGTGGCTTTCGTCACGCCGCTGGGTAACCGCGTGTTGGCTTACTTCAACAATATTCTGACCGGGCTGGGTGGCACAGGGGTAACCAGGCCCTGACTGGCGAGGAGAATGGCGATGCTCTTTGATTATTTGAAAGTGCGTGTCCGCGGCTTCTTTACCAGTACTGAAGCCGCGTCGGCAATCGAGTATGCGATTGTCGTGGCGATGGTGGCGGTGGTGGTCATCGTGTTCGTCACCCCCGTTGGCGCCCGGGTACTGGTGATGTTCAACAATTTGCTGGTGGCACTGGGCGGCACTGCCGTGACGGCCCCCGCACCGCCGCCCTGAGTTGAATGAAACTGCTGCCTGGTTGATGCCGCGCTACACTCGGGTTCACTTTCAGTTTTCAGGGATTGCCCATGACTGCTTCCTCGCTGCCGCGCCAACAGTTGCTTCTGGTTGACGATGAAGAGGACGCGTTGCTGGAGCTGGCAGAGTTGCTGGAGGGTGAAGGGTTTACTTGCCATACGGCGACGTCGGTGAAGCTGGCGTTGCATCATCTGACGCGGTATCCGGATATCGCGTTGGTGATTACTGATTTGCGTATGCCGGAGGAGTCCGGGATGTCGTTGATCAAGCGCTTGCGTGAGCATACTTCTCGGCAGCATTTGCCGGTGATTGTGACGTCGGGGCATGCGGATATGGAGGATGTCAGCGATATGTTGCGGTTGCAGGTGCTGGATCTGTTTCGCAAGCCGATTTATCACGTCAGGTTGTTGGAGACTTTGGATAATCTGTTTCCCAAGCCTAAGGTTCAGGTTGGCTGAGGTTGAACTCGGCGGCCTTTGGGCCGACCGTGCTTTGGGTGTTTTTGGTGAATATCCGTTGCTGCGGGTGTTGCGGCTGGCGGTTTCGCCCTTACGGCGAGGCACTTTTTCCAGACGCCGAAAAAGTACCCAAAAAGGCTTGCTCCTACGTGCGGCCCACTCGCTAAAGCTCGGGGTTCCTTCGCTCCGGGATCGATCCGGGCGCAGCGCCTACGGTTTGCTTCGCTGCACCTCCTCTCGCTGTGTTTGGCTTCGCCAAACGGTCGCTTCGCTCCCACCCCCGGATCGATCCCTCCGCTCAGCCTTCCGACGTCGCCCGTGGATCAAGATCAAGAGCTGCAGCCGAGCTAACGCTCATCCTGTCGAGTGGTGAGGAGCAGAAGGGATGTGCGATTTGCGCTGTTCTTGCGTTTGTTTTTCTGTGGGAGTGAGCCTGCTCGCGATTGCGGACTGACAGTTGGTCGGTTTCTTTGAATATTTGACGTCATTTCTTTGACTTTTTGATGGTGTCAAAGTGATGGCTCGTGTACATTCCCCGCGCCCGAGCCAGGACACCTGGCGGGCCGGTAGGGATGCCTGAATGAATACGTGAACCCTGCTGAAACTGTTTTTCATGTTTTGGAAGGGAATCTCGTTTGAATACTTCTTGTCTGCGCCGCTCTCTGCTGGCGCTTTCTGTGGCGGCTGCCGTTGTTCAGGCTCCGGGTGTCGGCGCTGTCACGCTCAATTACGATCTGGGCACGGGGCCATTGGTCAGCGTCAAGCAGACTTACGATTTTCTGAATCTCGTGGGCACGGCGAATGTTGTGGAAAGCTCTTCGTCGGCGATGACCAGCGCGGCGCGGTTCACCGGTTTGTCGGTCAATAGCGAAATCGTCAACAAGGCCAGGATCACCATCGATGGCGCCACCCACGGTGTCGGGATCGACATAGCGCCGGCGGCGGGCGTGTCGTGGGCGCAGCTCGGCTACAACTTCAGCAACGAGGGTTCGGTCACGGTCAATGGCCTGGCTGCCAGCGGTGAATCGACGGGTATCGCGCTGAAGGGCACTCCGGTTCGTGGCACCTTCATGAACTCAGGTCCAATCACGGTGAGCGGCAATAACGCCACCGGGGTTGCGCTGGTCGACACTTCGTTTGGCCGCGGTGTGATCAACTCCGGCCCCATCGTCGTCAGCGGCACCAACGCCCGTGGCCTGTATCTGGAAAACACCGCACTGTCCGCCGCCGTCGTGAGCCGGTCGACGCTCAGGGCCACCGGCAGTGGCGCCGAAGCTTTAGTGTTGAACGGGGTGCAGCTCGTGCCTGCATCGAATGCGAGCCAATACGGTCTCTACAACTACGGCAACGTATACGGCGAGAGCATCGGCATTCATGTGTACAACCAGCCCGCAGGACAAGGTCCGCTCAACATTGTTCAGTCATACGGCATGATCGAGGGCGGTACGGCGGCCATTCAAGTGGACGATGGCCTGAGTTACTTTTACTGGAATAACGGCGATGTCAAAGGCGACTTGCTGGGCCTTTCCGGGGTGTCGATTGATGGCGAGGTCAACTTCGATGGCGCGACGATCAAGTCCGGTTACGTCACGGTACAAGAAGGCACGCTGACCCTGGCGCGGGCACATACCACGATCGTCGGCGATCTGGACATGGAAGAAGCGGACTCGGTGATTGCGATGTCGGTCGGCAATGACACCGACATCAACCGGGCGATTCTGACCGTCACCGGCACCACCGAGATCGCGCCGGGCGGCCATGTGCAATTGCAGGCACGCTCCAGCGATTTTCGCACCGCCGCTGGTGGCAACCGTTACACGTTGATCCGTTCAGGCAATCTGATCGGCGGCGAAAACCTTACGGTCGAGTCGTCTTCGGCGTTGCTGGAAGTCAAAAGCTTCGGCGTGGAAGGCAACGACGTCAAGGCGCTGGTCAGCACCAAGTCGCAAGATGTGTTGACGCAAAACACCCTCGATGCGGGTGGCACCCGAAATGCTGCTTCTGCGCTGGTCGGACTGTCGGCCTCGCTGATGTCACGTCTTGGTGAACAGGATCCGGTGTTCCAGGCGTTCGCCAATGCCAGCACCGACACGCAACTGGCGCGGCTGGCCGAGACACTCAGCCCGGACGTCAGCCGTGGTGTCCTGCACGCCGCCACCAACAGCCAGACGCTGGTCTCGGGCGTGATCAACGACCGCGCCAATCGCGCACGTACGGCCACCGGCAGCCTGGAAAAAGGCGTCTGGCTGCAAGCCCTCAACAGCGATGCCGATCAGGATGCCCGTCGCGGTGTCGCTGGTTATGATGCCGACAGCCACGGGATTGCCGTAGGCGCCGACGGCCAGTTGAACGCCGACACATCGATCGGTCTGGCTTACAGCTACCTCGACAGCGATGTGAAATCCGATATCGGCAGCAAAACCAAAGTGACCGGTCATGCGCTGACCGCTTACGGCAATTGGATGCACGACAACTGGTTCGTGGACGCTTCGCTGATGTATGGCTGGAACGACAACGAATCCAAACGCTACATCGCCGGCACCCGTGCCAAAGGCGATTACGACAGCGATGTATTCGGCGTCAGCGCCTTGGCCGGTTATACCCTGCGCCTGACCCCGGGTGTGGTGCTGGAGCCGCAGGTCGGTGCGCGTTACGCCAACGTCGGCATGGATTCTTATCGCGAGAAGGGCAGTTCGGCCTCGCTGAATGTCGGCAGTCAGCGTTATGAAGTCGGTGAAATGGGTGTGGGCGCGCGCCTCTCTGCAGCATTTGCAGTGGGCACCGGCAGTCTTGAACCGGAAGCGAAACTCATGGCCTGGCACGACTTCATCGGCGACAAGGTCGGCACGACGTCTTCGTTTGTACTGGGCGGCGATTCGTTCACCAGCCGGGGCACCACGCCGGTGCGCGACAGTTACGAACTGGGTCTGGGCGCCAATTATCGGATGGGTGCGTGGAGTGTCGGTGGCTCGTACGACTACGTAACGGCCAGCGGGTTTGATTCGGACGGCTTTACCGCGAAGGTGCGTTACGCGTTCTGATCCGCATCACGTAAAACCTGTGGGAGCGAGCCAGCTCCCACAGTTGTTTTGACTCAGGGCTGGCGTGCAATCTCGGCCCTACAACTGATAACTGAAGCTGATGCTGTACCGAGGCCTGCGATTGAACGTATCCAGTGCTTCATCCGACATCGCCTTCGCTGCCTCCAGCGCAATGTTGTAGTACTTGGCATCGCCAAACCGCAGGCCGATCGCCGCCGATGACAGATTGTTGGCCCGCACCGGCAATTCGTTGAACCAGCTGCGCGAGCGATCGAGCACGACATACGGTTGCAGGATGCGCACCCAGTTGCCGTCGCGGTTGAAACTGTAGTTGACCTCGTAAGCCACGCCCCAGCCCTTGTCGCCGGACGCTTGATCGTCGGGATAACCGCGACCGAAATTCTGCCCGCCGAACACCGCGCGCTCGCTGTCGGGCAGGCTGTCGTCGCTCCAGTAAAGTGCGGCCGACAGCACGCCTTGCCAGTTGTCGAGGAACTTGTCGCTCTGCACGCCGGACAGGCGCAGGCGGAAGAAGTCGAGGTCGATGGCGTCGTTGTTGGTTTTCGCACCCATGCTGTCCAGGCCCTGGTACACACCGCCGCTGAGGATCCGCAGTTGTCGGGCATCAGCCTTGCGCCAGTCACTCTCGAAGGCGAGGGCGCGGATGTCGGTGCGCTCTTCGACGCTCAGCGGGTAGCCGATCACGTTGTAGCGGGTCTTGTCGTTGACTGCGTAGAGCCTTGAGCCGGCCGTCAGCAGTTCGTTGGAAGCGGCAATCAGCGGCAACGTGAGGCCGATCGAGTAGCGATCGTTTTCGCGGTGCGGTTTGAGTTGCAGGCCATTGTCGAGCACGACATTGGTGCCGGGGTCCGCTCGGTAGCGTGAAGCGGACAAGGCCAGTTGCGCACCCTCGTCATTGAGAAACTGGCTGTAGTCGAGGCGGTAGTAATGTTCGTGATCGTCACCGGGCGGAAACAGGCCGCTGAGGGTCAGTTGCTCGCCCATCGAGGTCTGCGAGTTGCTGCTGACACCGAGCAAGGCCTGGGTGCCGTTGCGGTTGTCTTCGGTGGTGCTCAGGGTGCTGGTGAACGGTTTGCGGCTGGCCTGGGCGATCAGCGTGGTCGCGCCATCGGTGGTGCCCGGTGGTGGCACCTGGGCCTGAATCGTCACGCCGGGGATGCGCGTCATCAGCGTGGTGTAGCGCTCGAAGGTCTTGCGGGTCAGCGGCCGTTCGGCCTGGATTTTCGCCGCCAGTTTGTCGAGCAGGGCTTTGACCCGACCCACATCGCCCTGAATCTGGATATCCCGCACGTAGCCTTCCACCAGCACGACACGCGCTACGCCATCATTGAAGTTTTGCTGCGGCAAGAACGCGTAGGACAGCAGATAACCGTCCTGCTGATAGCGACGAGTGATGCTGCGCGTGGCTTCGATCAGGTCGGCGAGCGTGGCTTGCCGGCCGATCAGGGGCTTATAGATTTCAGCGAGTTCGTTAAGCGGGTAGAGGGTTCCGCCTTCGATCTGCACGGTTTGCAGATTGATTTTGGTGTCCATCAGCAGTGGCTGCGCGGCGGCTGCACCGGCGTCTGGCACTTGCACCGGCGTGGCGCTCGGGCGATAGGCGTCGGCCGGCAGGTTGGGCACAGGCAGATTGCGGATGGTTTCGTTGCTGTTGAGAAAGCTGGGCAGGGTGTCGGCGAGGGCGGCGGAACTGAGACTGAGGAACAGCAGGGATGCCATTACGCGCATAGGACACTCCATGGTCAGATCACAGCACTTGGCTGAATTCTCCTAAGAAAAAAGGCGGAAGACTCGTGGGAATCTTCCGCCCTCAACCAAGCGTAGGCGCTGTAGGTGAGGCCGTCGAATCGGCCAGGTGCAATTTAGCGTGTGTTGCCTCCCAAGGCGCCGGTCAGACCGCCGAGTACGCCGCCCAGACTGCCTCCGGTGGTGCCCCCGCTGGTACCGCCGTTGACCAGTCCGCCGACAGCGGCAACGGTGCCGCCGACGTTAGTGACCAGACCACCGACCGCGGTGGTGACCGGGTTGTTGGTGGCGGCAATGCTGCCGCCGATACTGCTGACCGCACCGCCCACCTGGCCAGTGAGACCTGCAACGGGAGAGCCGATACCGGTAGCCGCGCCGAGTTGCTGAGTCACGTTGGTAACGCCACTGGTGACCGGATTCAGACTAGTGCCCAAGGTGGCGCCAACTGTGGCCAGCGGTGAGGTAGTTGCGGTGATCGGGGTGCCGGATCCGCCGAGTACAGTGTTAAGCGAAGCCACCGTGTTGCCAGCCGCTGCGAGGACGTTGCCAGGCGCTGCGAGAGTGCCGTTGCCAGCCGCCAGACCTGAGCCGACATTGACCACCGCGCCGCCAACCGTTTGCAGCAGGCCAGTGCCACCGAGGCCACCGCCCACGCCGCCAGTGCCTGAACCGGTGCCGTTGGACACCAGACCACCGGCCTTGGCAACTGCGGTGCCGGTATCGCTCAACGCGCCGCCAAGTGTATTGGTCAAGGCGTTGCCGTTACCCGCATCGGTAACATTGCCGCCCAGTGTGTTCACCGCGCCACCGACTTGCGCCACCACGCCTTTGAGCGGGTCGCCGAGACCGGTCGCATCGCCGACTTTGTCAGTGGTGCTTTCAACCATCGCAATCACCGGCACCAGGCTACTGCCGAGTTTGTTCGTCAGTTGACTGGTCGGGCCGCTGGTCAGCGTGGTGTCGAGGGTATTGCCGAGCATGGTGACTTTCTCGCCGACCCCATCAAGCAGCGGTGCGACTTTGGTGACCACACCGCCCACCACTGGCACGCTGCTGGTGGCAGTGGATAGCTTGGCGCTGAGGTCGGAGACGCCGTTGCCGACATCCGTCACTACACCGCCAACCGAAGCAACGGTGGTGGTCAGGCCATTGGGATCGGTGGCCAGTTTGCCAACGCCATCGGTGATGCCATCACCCAAGGTGCTGACAACATTGCCTGCGGTGTTGGCCGCACTCTGCACCACGCCACCGACCACAGGCACGGTGCTCAGGGAATCGCCGATCTGGCCAACGCCATCGCCGACGCCAGCGACGGTTGTACCGACATCCTGCACCAGCGTGGTGGTTACCAGCGGTGTAGTGGTTGGATTGGTCGGGTTGGTTGGATCAGTCGGATCGGTCGGATTAGTCGGGTTGGTCGGATCGGTACCACCGGTTCCGCCAGTACCGCCTGTGCCACCGGTTCCGCCAGTGCCTGCAGTATCACCGGTGCCACCCGTGCCACCCGTGCCACCCGTACCGTCAGTACCCGATGTGCCGCCAGTCCCTGCGGTGCCGTCCGCCGCCGAACTGCCGGAACTGCTCTTGTGACCGCCACCGCCGCTGCTGCAACCAGCGAGGCCAAGAGAGAGCATCAATGCGATAACAATTGCTGATTTGCACCACACGTTTTGAGTTTTCATGATGGAGATTCCTTGCACCTGTCACAACGTACGTTGTCTTCGATGGCTCGCCGGTCTGTCGCCGGAGATGCCTTCGCCCGTTGTGCTCAATCTCAGTCCCGGGGCAGGTTTCACACCATTCTCAAGTTGGTATTAACGCCTTTATATAGAGGGTGAAGTTCAGCGCCTAAGAACTAATACCCACGATATAGCCGCACAAAAAAAGGCCTTGATAATCAAGGCCCGGGTTTTTTCAGTGGAAGGGGGAAGGACGGCGAAAACTTAAGTTATATACACACAATTAACGGTGTACCGCGTGCTCAGGCAATGGGTTGCCACTGCCCGACCATGTGTTCCAGGTCTTGTGCACCGATCAGCCGCAACTCACCACTGGACCCCGCCGCACTCGCCAATAAGGTCACCTCACTGGGCAGGCGTACCGGTTTGCGAAAGTGCACGGCGATCTCGAGGTTGGCCTTGGGCAAATGATCACTCAGCGCCGCGAGTGTGCGTGCCTTGTTCCACAGACCATGGGCGATCGCTGTCGGAAAGCCGAACAACCTGGCACTCGCCGCACTCAAGTGAATCGGGTTGTAGTCTCCGGAGACTTTGGCGTATTGCCGCCCGATATCGGCCGGGGCTTTCCAGCGCGCCACCTCCACCAGCGATTGCGAGGGTTCCCAGTCTTGTTCGACAGCTTCGCCCTCAAGCTTCACGCCGCGACAGAGCATCTGGCTTTCGGCTTCCCACAACGGCCCGAGCTGATCATCCAGCGTGGTCAGCAGATCGAACGTTGCACCTTTGGGATGCGCTTGCAGATTTGTCACGCGCACGCTCACTTGCGCCCGACCGATGCCGCCCATCGGGCGCAACACGCGAATGCGGTTGCTCAGATGAATCAACCCCAGCAGCGGAAACGGAAACCCCTTGGCGGTGAGCAATTGCATCTGCAAGGCGAAGGCGAGGATGTGCGGATAGGTCGGTGGCAGCAGGCCGTCATCGACAAAACCGCAGACCTTGCGATAAGCCGCCAGGCGCTTGCCATCGACATCGACCCAACAGCGCAAACCACTGTCGGGCAACCGGGTGCCGGTGATTTTCCGTCGCGTCGCCGCCCGCGCGTACAGCCCGGGCAGATTCGGTTCGCGATCCAGCGTGTGCCATTCGATGCTCATTGCCTAAGCCCCCAGAACACTTTGTCCACAGACCCGCAGCGCCTGCCCGGTGAACGCGCCGGTGCCCGGTTGCGCCAGCCACGCGACCGCTTCGGCAACGTCCTGCGGCAAGCCGCCCTGGCCCAGCGAACTCATGCGCCGCCCGGCCTCGCGCAGACCGAACGGGATGTGTGCGGTCATCTGCGTTTCGATAAAACCGGGAGCGACGGCGTTGATGCTGATGCCACGTTCCAGCAACGTCGGAGCCCAGGCTTGCGCCAGCCCGATCAAACCGGCCTTGCTCGCGGCGTAGTTGGTTTGCCCGCGATTGCCGGCGATGCCGCTGATCGAGGCCAGCAGAATCACCCGCGCGTTGTCGAGCAACGTGCCGCTGTCGAGCAGGGCTTTGGTCAACACTTGCGGGGCATTGAGGTTGACCGCCAGCACCGCGTCCCAGAACTCCGGCGTCATGTTGGCCAGGGTTTTGTCGCGGGTGATGCCGGCGTTGTGCACCAGAATGTCGAGGCCGTCGGGCAGCTGTTCGATCAGTTGCGTGGCGGCGTCTTCGGCGCAGATATCGAGGGTGATGGCGCGCCCGCCGAGGCGCGCGGCGAGGGCTTCCAGATCAGTCTTGGCCGGTGGTACATCGAGCAGGATCACGTCGGCGCCATCGCGGGCCAGCGTTTCGGCAATGGACGCGCCGATGCCACGCGCAGCCCCGGTGACCAACGCCTTGCGCCCGGCCAGCGGGCGTGTCCAGTCAGTCACTGGCGTCGCGCAAGCCGTCAGACGAATCACTTGCCCAGAGACGAAGGCACTTTTCGGCGAAAGGAAAAACCGCAGCGGACCTTCCAGTTGATCTTCCGCGCCGTCGCCGACGTAGATCAATTGCAGCGTGCCGCCGCTGCGCAGTTCTTTGGCCAGCGAACGGGAAAACCCTTCCAGCGCTCGTTGCGCACTGGCGGCAAACGGATCACTCAGGGTTTCCGGGGCACGACCGAGAATCACCAGGTGCGCGCTGTGCTCAAGGTTTTTCATCAGCGGCTGGAAGAACTCGCGCAGCTGTTTGAGCTGGTCGGTGTGCAGCAATTCGCTGGCGTCGAACACCACGGCTTTGAGCTTCGGCCCGTGACCGGGAATCCATTCGGTGGCACTCGCCGGTTGTTCGCCGTAGCGGTAGATGCCGTCGGTCAAACGGTTGGCGAAGGCACTGATGCGCTCGGCCAGCGGCCCGCCGCCGATCAGCAGCGCACCTTCCACCGGCCGCAGGCGCCCGGCCTGCCAGCGTTCCAGTCGCACCGGCGACGGCAGACCCAGCGCCCCGACCAGACGATGGCCGATGGACGAGTTGGCGAAGTCGATATAGCGGTCAGACATGGAACGCTCTCCAGAAGTTGGGGTTCAAAGTGTGGACTGTCGATGGCAATCAATCGTTCGATTCACGCAATAAGGCCTACGCTAGACACTGAGGTTTAGCAGGTCTTGCAGAGGAGCGCGGTACTTGTGGGAGCGAGCCTGCTCGCGAAAGCGATCTGTCAGCCACCGAAGATGCTGAATGTGCCGGCGTTTTCGCGAGCAGGCTCGCTCCCACAGGGGAACGCATCAAATTCGATCAATTTGAAAAGGAGTTATTCATGAGTCAGCTGCGCCGCGTCGCGATCATTGGCGGTAACCGCATCCCCTTCGCCCGTTCCAACGGGCCGTACGCCACGGCCAGCAATCAGGCGATGCTCACCGCCGCCCTCGAAGGCCTGATCGAACGCTACAACCTGCACGGCCAGCGCATCGGCGAAGTGGTGGCAGGCGCGGTACTGAAATTGTCACGAGATATGAGTCTGACCCGTGAATGCGTGCTCGGCTCGCGTCTGTCTCCGGCGACGCCCGCCTACGACATTCAGCAAGCCTGCGGCACCGGCCTGGAAGCGGCGATCCTGGTGGCGAACAAAATCGCCCTCGGCCAGATCGAATGCGGTATCGCTGGCGGTGTCGACACCACGTCGGACGCCCCGATCAGCGTCAGCGAAGGTCTGCGCAGAATCCTCCTGCAAGCCAACCGCGCCAAGACCACCGGCGACAAGCTGAAAACCTTTCTGCAACTGCGGCCCAAACATCTGATTCCGGATTTCCCAAGCATCGGTGAACCACGCACTGGTCTGTCGATGGGGCAGCACTGTGAATTGATGGCGCAGGCCTGGCAGATCCCCCGTGAAGAGCAGGATCAACTGACCCTCGAAAGCCACCACAAACTCGCCGCGTCCTACAGCGAAGGCTGGCACAACGACCTGATGACGCCGTTCCTTGGCCTGACCCGCGACAACAACCTGCGCCCGGACCTGACCCTGGAAAAACTCGCGACACTGAAGCCGGCCTTCGAAAAAAGCGCAAAAGGCACATTGACGGCAGGCAACTCCACGCCGCTGACCGATGGCGCGTCGGTGGTATTGCTCGGCAGTGAGGAATGGGCGAAGGAACGTGGTTTGCCGATCCTCGCGTATCTGCGCGATGGCGAAGCGGCGGCAGTGGATTTCGTCAACGGCGCCGAAGGGCTGCTGATGGCGCCGGTCTACGCCGTGCCACGGTTGCTGGCGCGCAATGGGCTGACCTTGCAGGATTTCGACTATTACGAAATACATGAGGCATTCGCCGCGCAGGTGCTGTGTACGTTGAAAGCCTGGGAAGATCCCGAATACTGCAAAACCCGACTGGGCCTCGACGCACCGCTGGGCTCGATAGATCGTAGCCGACTCAATGTGAAGGGCAGTTCGCTGGCGGCCGGGCATCCGTTTGCCGCGACTGGCGGGCGTATCGTCGCCAATTTGGCAAAGCTGCTGGATGCGGCGGGCAAGGGCCGGGGCCTGGTTTCGATTTGCGCAGCGGGCGGCCAAGGCGTTACCGCCATCATCGAACGCTAGAAGAGCCCCTCACCCTAACCCTCTCCCAAAGGGAGAGGGGACAGATTGGGGGATGTTTGAGGGATACGCCGACCTGAACGTGCTTCACCGAATCCATAATCGACGGTGTTTCAGTCAGATGGTTAGCCCAATCCATAATCGACGTGTTTCAGTCAGATGTTTATTCCAATCCATGATCGACGCGGTATTTCAGGTCGATGTATAACGCCAGACACCTCGGTCGGCTCCCTCTCCCTCGGGGTGAGGGTAAAAGGGCTAAAACCGCAAATGTCAGATTCTGTCGCAAATACCCTCAACGGCCGATACCAACATTCAAGGGCGGCTCAGCTATGATTCGTAGCGGTCGATTTTTCGGCACAGTGTGTGCATTCACAGGTTCACAGGTCGGCAACCCCTCCCCGTTGTGCGAGGATTGCCGTATAACGAGTGACATTCGCGTGTTTGGTAATAAAGGACCCACAATAAAAGCTGATGAAGACTCCAAAACGCATTGAACCCCTGATCGAGGACGGTCTGGTCGACGAAGTGCTGCGCCCACTGATGAGTGGTAAAGAAGCAGCTGTTTATGTGGTGCGCTGCGGCAATCAGTTACGTTGCGCAAAGGTCTACAAGGAGGCGAACAAACGCAGTTTCCGCCAGGCGGCCGAGTATCAGGAAGGCCGCAAGGTCCGCAACAGCCGACAGGCTCGGGCGATGGCGAAAGGCTCCAAGTTCGGTCGCAAAGAGACCGAAGATGCCTGGCAGAACGCCGAAGTGGCGGCACTGTTCCGTCTGGCCGGCGCCGGGGTGCGGGTACCAAAACCGTATGACTTCCTCGACGGCGTGCTGTTGATGGAGCTGGTGGCCGACGAATTCGGCGATGCCGCGCCGCGTCTGAACGACGTGGTGCTGGAGCCGGATCAGGCGCGCGAGTATCACGCGTTCCTGATTTCGCAGATCGTGCTGATGTTGTGTACCGGTCTGGTGCACGGTGACCTTTCGGAGTTCAACGTGCTGCTGACGCCGACCGGCCCGGTCATCATCGACCTGCCGCAAGCCGTCGACGCAGCCGGTAACAACCACGCGTTCAGCATGCTGGAGCGGGATGTCGGCAACATGGCTTCCTACTTCGGTCGCTTTGCGCCGGAGTTGAAACTGACCAAGTACGCCAAGGAAATGTGGGCGCTGTACGAAGCCGGCACCTTGCACCCGAACAGTGTGCTGACCGGTGAGTTCGATGATCCGGAAGACCTGGCCGATGTTGGCGGAGTTCTGCGCGAGATCGAAGCGGCGCGCCTCGACGAGGAACGCAAGCAGGCCATCCGCGCGGCGGACGACGAGCCGAAAGGCAAGTCTGACGAACCGCCTCCACCACCGTGGATGCAGTGATTGCTTGATGAGGACCCGGCTTCGGCCGGGTTTTTTTTTGAATCAGAATCCCTAGAAGCCCCTCACCCCAGCCCTCCCGAAACGTCGGACCGCCCAGAGGGAGAGGGGGCCGACCGAGGTGTATTGCGTCATACATCGACCTGAAATACCGGGTCGATTATGGAATGGGCTACCGCGTTGATTATGGATTCGATACAGCACGTTCAGGTCGGCGAACCTCTGAAGCATCCCCCAATCAGTCCCCTCTCCCCCTGGGAGAGGGTTAGGGTGAGGGCCTCTTTCGGATCAACGCAATTTCGCGTCTACTGTCCACCGCTCCAGCCACACTCAAGGACTGAATGTGACCACCCCGCGCAACACCCACCTGATCGTCACCGCTCGACTGATCTCCGATTTCGGCGCCTTCCTCAACATGGTCGCGCTGGCCACCTACGTCTACCTGCTGAGCAACAGCGCGATGAGCGTCGGGATCTTTCTCGCCAGTCGCGTCGGCGGGGGGATTTTTGCCAGTCTGATCGGCACCGCGTTTTACCGTCGCTGCAGCGGACGCGCACCGTTGATCGTGTTCGATCTCCTGCGCGCCAGCGTGCTCGGTTTGCTGTTGATCGTGCCCGTCAGCCAGCAAGCCTTGCTGCTGCCCGTGATCGCTTTCGGCCTGGGCCTGGGCAATTCGATGTTCGCCATCGGCCTCAACAGTCAATTACCGCGTCTGATCCCCGCCGAGCAATTGCTCAAGGCCAACGCCTGGATCACTTCGGCGTCTTCAGCGGCCATGGTCGGCGGCAGTCTGGTTTCAGGTTTGCTGGTCGCGGGTTTTGGTTTTGAAACAGTGTTCGCCCTGAATGCACTGACCTATTTGCTGGCAGCGTTGTTGATCGTGCCGCTGCGTTTCGAACCCGCAGCAGTCAACGAAGCACCCGAACGCGGCGAATGGACCGCACTCAAGCAAGGTCTGCGTTCGGCACCGGTGATTGCCGCGATGCTGGCGGTGACCATGGCCGATACCTTGGGCAGCGCCGCGCACAACGTCGGCTTTCCGATCATCTCCAAACTGCTCACGCCAGAGTCGGCGAGCACCACACTGGGCCTGATGCTGGCGGTGTGGGCCAGCGGCAAACTGCTGGGTGCGCGAATCGCCAGCCGTCTCAAAGGCTCGGACAACATCCACCTCGAACGACGGTTTTTCCTCGGCGTGGCGCTGATGTCCTGCGGCTTTATCCTGATGTTCCAGCAACACAGCCTCTACGGTCTGCTGCTGTTTTCCTTGCCGGCGGGGTTGGGAGACGGTTTTTCAGAAGTCGGGCTGATGTCGCGCCTGCAACGCGAACCCGAGCAGTTGCGCCTGCCGATTTTCAGCGTGCTGACCTTGCTGCAGATGAGCGGATTCGGCATCGGCATGCTCATCGCCGCACCGTTCTACGGGTGGTGGACGCCGGGTGCCGTGGTCATGCTGTTCCACGGCATTCCCCTCGGCACATTGCTCACGGTGAAAGTGCTCGCCCTCAAGCGCGGGCGGGTTGCGCGCAGCAGCCCGACGCCAGCTCCTTGAGGATCGGGCAATCCGGGCGATGGTCGCCGTTGCAGTGCTCGACCAGATCCTGCAGGGTGTCGCGCAGTTCGCCGAGTTCGCGGATCTTCTGATTCAACTCGTCGATGTGCTGGCGCGCCAATGCTTTCACATCGGCGCTGGCACGCTGGCGATCCTGCCAGAGGGTCAGCAGTTTGCCGACCTCTTCCAGCGAAAAGCCCAAGTCCCGCGAGCGCTTGATGAAGGCCAGCGTGTGCAGGTCGTCGTCGCCGTAGACCCGATAACCGCTGTCGGTGCGATGGGCCGCCTTGAGCAGGCCAATCGACTCGTAATAACGGATCATTTTCGCGCTCAGACCACTGTGTCTGGCCGCTTGGCCGATGTTCATCGGTGTTCCTCCAGATCCTTGGGTTTCCAGGTTTTCAACAGTAGCGCATTGCTCACCACGCTGACGCTCGACAGCGCCATGGCCGCACCGGCCAGTACCGGGTTGAGGAAGCCGAACGCTGCCAACGGAATGCCGATCAGGTTGTAGACGAAGGCCCAGAACAGGTTCTGACGGATCTTCGCGTAGGTCTTGCGGCTGATTTCCAGCGCCGCCGGCACCAGCCGTGGATCACCACGCATCAGAGTGATACCCGCCGCGTGCATGGCCACGTCAGTGCCGCCGCCCATGGCGATGCCGATGTCGGCAGCGGCGAGCGCCGGGGCGTCGTTGATGCCGTCACCGACCATGGCGACTACGCCGGTTTTTTTCAGCTCGGTGACGGTGGCGGCTTTGTCCGCTGGCAGCACTTCGGCGTGGACATTGCTGATGCCTAAGGCCTCGGCGACCACGCGAGCGCTGCCGCGATTGTCGCCGGTCAGCAGATGGCTATGGATATCGCGTGCAGCGAGTTGTTGCACGGCTTCCAGCGCTCCGGGTTTCAAGGTGTCACCGAAGGCGAACAAGCCGAGCACTTTCGGCTCCGGACTTTGCTCGATCAGCCATGACAGGGTGCGGCCTTCGGTTTCCCAGGCTTGGGCGGACTCGCCCAGATTACCGGCGCTCAAAGCGCTTTCCTCCAGCAACCGGCGATTGCCCAGCGCCAGGCGCCGGCCGTCGAGATTGCCGGCGATGCCGCGACCAGTGAGCGACTGGCTGGCGCTGACATCCGGTACGTGCAGGCCTCGTTCCGCTGCGGCATCGAGCACCGCTTTGGCCAACGGGTGTTCGCTGCCGCGTTGCAGCGCGCCGGCCAGTTTCAGCAGAGTGTTTTCGTCACCATCGACTGCTGTGAAATGGGCGATACGCGGCGTGCCGGAGGTCAGCGTACCGGTCTTGTCGAACACCACGCTGCTGACTTCATGGGCGCGTTCCAGCGCTTCAGCATCCTTGATCAGAATGCCGTGACGCGCGGCCACGCCGGTGCCGGCCATGATCGCGGTCGGCGTGGCGAGGCCCAGTGCACACGGGCAGGCGATGACCAGAACCGCGACCGCATTGATCAACGCGGTTTCGAGCGGTGCGCCGTAGAGCCACCAGCCGATCAGTGTCGCCAAGGCAATCAGCAACACGGTTGGCACAAAGATCTGGCTGACTTTATCCACCAGTTTCTGGATCGGTGCCTTGGCCGCCTGGGCGTCTTCGACCAGACGAATGATCCGCGCCAGTACGGTTTCGGCGCCGAGCGCCTGAGTGCGCACCAGCAAACGCCCTTCGCCATTGATCGCGCCGCCGGTGACTTTGTCACCCTGTTGTTTCGGCACCGGCAAGCTTTCGCCGCTGATCAATGCTTCGTCGGCGTGGCTCTGGCCTTCGATGACTTCACCATCGACCGGGAAACGTTCGCCGGGTTTGACCAGCACCAGATCGTTCAGGCGCAACGCGCTGATGGCGACATCCTGCTCGCGACCGTCGATCACTTGAATGGCCCGTTCCGGGCGTAACGCCTCGAGGGCGCGGATGGCACTGGCGGTCTGACGTTTGGCGCGGCTCTCCAGGTATTTGCCGAGCAGCACCAACGCGATGACCACCGCCGACGCTTCGAAATACAGATGCGGCATGCGCCCGGCAGCGGTGGCCCATTCATAGAGGCTCAAGCCGTAACCGGCACTGGTGCCGAGGGCGACCAGCAAGTCCATGTTGCCTGCTCCCGCCCGCACGGCTTTCCACGCGGCGACATAGAAACGTGCACCGAAAACAAACTGCACCGGCGTGGCGAGGGCGAATTGCGCCCAGGCCGGGAGCATCCAGTGGATGCCAAACGGTTGCAGCAACATCGGCGCCACCAGCGGCAGAGCCAGGGCGATCGCGCAGATCAGTGCCCAGCGTTCATGTTTCAGGCGCTGTTGTTGGTTATCGGTTTGTGGGTGTTCGGCTTGCCAGACGCTGGCCGAGTAGCCGGCCTTGGTGACGGCTTCGAGCAGGGTTTGCGGATCGACCTGACCGAGCAATTGGAGGTGGGCGCGTTCGTTGGCCAGGTTGACGCTGACGCTTTTCACTCCCGGCACTTTGTTCAGGGCGCGCTCGACGCGACCGACGCAGGAGGCGCAGGTCATGCCTTCGATCTTCAATTCGATAGTCTGCTGCGGGACGCTGTAGCCGGCGCGCTCAACTGCGTCCATCAAGGCCGGCAGACTGCCGCCGGGTGCCTGCACACGGGCCTGCTCGGTGGCGAGATTGACGCTCACGGCACTGGCGCCGCTGACTTTGCTCAACGCCCGCTCGACACGGCCGGCGCAACTGGCGCAGGTCATGCCGGCAATCGGCAGATCGAACGTGATGGAATCGGACATCGGTCGTACTCCCTGTAGTAGATGCCTACAAGGATCAACCTTGCCATGCGGGCAAGGTCAAGCGCCATTCTTTGACTCGCCGCAAAACAAACTGTGGGAGCGAGCCTGCTCGCGAAAGCGGCGGGTCAGTCAACATCATCGCTGAATGACCCGCCGTATTCGCGAGCAGGCTCGCTCCCACAATTGGGATTTGCTTAGTATTCGAGATCGGCGCGCTTCAGATAGACGCCTTCGGAATTCATCGCCAAGCGATACTTCAGCACATCACCGGCATGCAATTTGATCTCCTGCGAACCCGGCGCGAGCATCCCCGGGTTGCAACCGGCGACTTGTCCCGGCAGCAACTTCAAGCGTAGCGAAACAGTGCCCGGCGGCAGGTTGAAGGAAATGCTTTGCTCCTGCAGCAACCGCGCCGAGAGCTGATCCTGGATGTACACGCCGATCTCGCAGGAGGTCGACACTTCCAGACGCTCACGGGAAATGATCAGCACCGCATAGTCCTCGCCAGCGGCTTGCACTTGAGGAACGGCGGCAAAGAGGCTGAGAAAGCCAAACAGGCTGAAAGCTGACCAGCGCATGGCTGAATCTCCTGAATCGAGTCATTGATGTACGCAGCTTGGCCGAGCGCGGCGCCGATTGCCAGCCCGGCAGTTTATTGAAGAACTTGACCTTGCCATCGTGGCAAGCTCGAAACTGCCGGCAACCTCACTCAAAGGAGTCATTCCATGCAAGTGTTCAACGTTCAAGGCATGTCCTGCGGCCATTGCGTCAAAGCCATCACCAACGCTCTGCAGGTCAAGGATCCGGCGGCCAGCGTGCGGGTCGATCTGGCGGCGAAAGAGGTGGGCGTCGAGAGCGCGTTGACCAGCGATCAGGTCATCGAGGCAATCAGCGAAGAAGGCTACGCGGTGAAACTCGTCTGAAGTTTTATAGTTAGCGAGCTATCGGAATGTTCAAGGCGTCCGGGCGCGGCTAGACTGTCGGGCTGCCGACTTGCCAACCTGGATGCCTGATGAACTTCCGTACCATTCTGATCCTCGGTGCCTTGACCGCCTTCGGGCCCTTGGCGATCGACTTCTATTTACCTGCATTTCCCTCGATGGCGCTGGCGTTCGGCACCGACGAGAAACATGTACAGATGACGCTGGCGGCGTATTTCGCCGGATTGTCGATTGGCCAACTGCTTTACGGCCCCGTGGCGGATCGCTTTGGCCGCCGTATTCCGCTGCTCGTAGGGCTCACGCTGTTCACCCTGGCATCGCTGGCCTGCGCCTATGCGCCGAACCTCGAATGGCTGATCGGTGCGCGTTTTGTCCAGGCGTTGGGCGGTTGCGCGGGGATGGTGATTTCCCGGGCGGTGGTCAGCGACAAATGCGACGCGGTCGGCTCGGCGAAGGTCTTCTCGCAATTGATGCTGGTGATGGGCCTGGCGCCGATTCTGGCGCCGATGCTCGGCGGTCTGTTGGTCAACACCACAGGCTGGCAGTCGATCTTCCTGGTGTTGACCGGGTTCAGCGCGCTGGCCGGTTTGGCCGTGGCGCTGGGGCTGCCGGAAAGTATGCCAGCGCACATGCCGCGCCAGCCGTTGTCCGGCGCCCTGCGCCAGTACGGGCGCTTGCTCAAGGATCGGGTTTACCTCGGTCATGCCCTGACCGGTGGCATCGCCATCGCCGGGATGTTCGCCTACATCGCGGGCTCACCGTTTATTTTCATCAAGCTGTATGGCGTGCCGGCCGAGCATTTCGGCTGGCTGTTCGGCACCAATGCGGCGGGGTTCATTCTGGTGGCGCAGGTCAACGCGCGGATGTTGGCCAAGCGCGGCCCGGCGTTCCTGCTGTCGCGGGCGGTGTGGGTTTACTTCGGCGCCGGGCTGGCGTTGCTCGCGGTCAGCGCAATGCACACCGAATCCTTGTGGCCGCTGCTGATTCCACTGTTTATCTGCGTGTCGAGCCTGGGTTGCATCAGCCCGAACGCCGCTGCTTGCGCGATGAACGGGCAGGGCGCACGCGCCGGCAGTGCGTCGGCACTGCTCGGCTGCATGCAATTCAGCGTCGCCGCCGGGGCTTCGGCGCTGGTAGGGGTGTTGCACGACGGCACCGCCGTGCCGATGGCAATAGTCATCAGCGTGTGCGGTTTGCTGGTGGTGTGCGTGGCGCTAATCACCCGCCGTCTGCAGAACGCCCGGGCACTGGCGCAAGCTCAGGCCGAGGCATAAATAACCTCAGCCGGCGGCGCGCTGCTGGCTGCGATCGGGAATCTGATGGGGCGCGCAAAGTCGCGCTTCGAGGGTGCGGGTGAAGGCCAATGCTTCGGCTTCACTGCGGAATGTCACGGCGTGTTGGTCCAGACGAACCTGCCATTGAGACTTTGCCACTTCTTTTATCAGGATCTTCATTGCTGACCTCCCTTGCGTAAAAGATGTATCGCAGAGGCTTCGATTGTAGACCTGAATACGATCGCAATTGTGACAACGGTCAAGCATCGGACTGACGGCAAAAAACAGCGCAGCCCCGCCGACCGCTCTAGGTTCGGCGAAGGCTGCGCTGTGCGGTTTTTTAGAAACCTTCTAAAACAATTTTTCCCTTGGCTTTGCCACTTTCCAGCAACTCATGGGCGCGGCGCAGGTTCGCCGCATTGATCGTGCCGAAATGCTCGCCCACCGTGGTCTTCAACGTCCCCGCATCAATCAGCCCGGCCACGCGGTTGAGCAGTTTGTGCTGTTCGATCATGTCCGGCGTCTCGAACAGCGAACGGGTGTACATGAACTCCCAGTGCAGCGACAGGCTCTTGCGCTTGAGTTTGCTGATGTCCAGCGACTTCGGATCGTCGATCAGTGCCAGTTTGCCTTGCGGCGCCAGCGCTTCGACCAGTTGATCCAGGTGCTGATCGGTCTGGGTCAGGCTGGCAACGTGGGTCACGCTGTCGATCCCGGCGCGTTTGAGCTCTTCGCTCAGCGGTTGGCTGTGATCGATGACCAGGTCGGCGCCCAGTTCTTGGACCCAATCGCGGGTCTGCTCGCGGGACGCAGTGCCGATGACCTTCAGGCCGGTCAGTTTTTTGGCCAGTTGGGTCAGGATCGAGCCCACCCCGCCAGCCGCACCGACGATCAGCAGGCGCTGGTCTTCATTGTTTTTGCCTTCGCGGATCTGCAGGCGTTCGAAGAGCAATTCCCACGCGGTGATCGCAGTCAGCGGCAGGGCGGCGGCTTCGGCAAAACCAAGGGATTTCGGCATATGGCCGACGATGCGCTCATCGACCACGTGCAGCTCACTGTTGCCGCCGGAACGGGCGATGGAGCCGGCGTAGAAGACTTTGTCGCCAGCCTTGAACAATGTCACTTCGCTGCCGACTGCCTTGACCACTCCGGCAACGTCCCAGCCCAATACTTTCGCTGCACCGTTTTCCGGCGCCACGTTCTGCCGCACTTTGGTGTCGACCGGATTCACCGAAATGGCTTTGACTTCCACCAGCAGGTCGCGCGGGCCGGCGACCGGTTCTGGCAGCTCGATGTCTTGCAGGGATTGGGCGTCGCTGATCGGCAGGGAAGCGTAATAGGCGATGGCTTTCATGAGTGGCTCCGTACAGGTAATAGAAGAAGGAATCAGACAATCGCGCCGAGGCGCTTGAGCTGGAAATGTTCGATGGTGTCGCCGGCGCTGGCCTGGAAGTGTCGAAAGTGCGCGCTGTTGTTGTGCGCCTCAAGAATCGCTTCGCTGGCCCAGTGTTCGATCACATAAAAAACCTGCGGGTCGGCGAGGTCGCGGTGCAAGTCATATTGGCTGCAACCGTCTTCGGCGCGGCTCGGCTCAACCAGTGCGCGCAGGCCCTGTTCGAGACGATCCTGCTGGCCGGGTCTGGCGATCAGGGTGGCGATGGCGGTGAATGGCTGGGACATGCTCGGCTCCAGAGAAGCGGGATGAATTCGATGGAGAGATGATTGGCTATTTCTCTGCGAGATAAAACCGGCTAAAAGAGCAGTCTCTTTCAATATTTTTTTGATAATCGAGGCTGACCATGTTGCGTTTCGATGACTTGCAGTTGTTTGTCCGGGCAGCGGATCTGGGCAGTCTGTCGGCGGCGGCGCGGGTGATGGACATGTCCGCCGCCGTGGCCAGCGCGGCATTGAAGCGGATCGAACAGCAATTGGGCGCACGCTTGCTGGCGCGTTCGACCCGCAGCCTGCGCCTGACCGCCGAGGGCGAAGGCTTTCTCGAATACGCGCGGGCGGCGCTGAGTAATCTTGATGAAGGTCGGCGTTTGCTCGCCAGCGGCCAGGATCAGGTCAGCGGGGTCTTGCAGTTGTCGGCGCCTTCGGACTTCGGCCGCAACCTGTTGCTGCCGTGGCTCGATGAGTTCCAGCGCGAGCACCCGAAGCTGACCGTGCGTTTGCTGCTTGGCGACCGCATCGCCGATCTGTTTCGGCAACCGGTGGACATTGCCTTGCGCTATGGCGAGCCGGAAGACTCAAGCCTGGTCGCCTTACCCATCGCCCCGCACAACCGCCGCGTGCTGTGCGCTTCCCCGGCGTATCTGGCCCGGCACGGCGAACCGCGCCAGCTCGAACAGCTGGCCCAGCACAACTGCCTGCTTTACATGCTCGGCAGCCGGGTGCATGACCACTGGAGTTTTCACGACGGCAAACGTGAAGTCGGTCTGACCGTCAGTGGTGACCGTTTCAGCGACGACGCTGACGTCGTGCGCCTGTGGGCGGTGGCCGGTGCCGGGATTGCCTACAAATCGTGGCTGGACGTCGGCGCCGATGTGCTCGCCGGCAGGCTCAAAGTGCTGCTGCCGGAGCTGCTCTGTGAGCGCGCACCGCTGAATCTGTTGTGCGCCCATCGCGCCCAATTGAGTAAGCCGGTGAACCTTCTGAGGGAAATGCTCGCCAGCCGATGCGCTGATTTGAGTAGTCAATTTCCCGTTTTTCCCAAAGATGATCATTAGTCGCAGGTAAATAGAGAAATTTCTGTCAGGAACAATCACCACCTGTGCAGGCCCCGGCGCGGGACGCGGGAGCTAACCCGCTTATACTAGCGCCCGCCTCACGCCAGCACCGACACCCCGGCCCGGAGACCCTCGCACCGCGTCGCCAGTCTTCGAGTGACGGTCGCGCAACTGCTGCGGGTTCTGTGCCGGAGCAGGCTGCGTCAGTAGCTTGCCTCGCCCCGGTTCATGGCGATTTTCGCGTCTTGGCCGATGACTCATTACCGGCCAAGATGTCTCCGAGCAGTAGACGATACGATTCAACAGGGAGTGAACACATGGAACATGCACCTTGCATCAGCCAGATCGCCACGTTGCTGGCCGACCCCAAGCGCAGCGCGATGATGTGGGCGTTGATGGATGGCTCGGCCCGGCAAACCGAGGAGCTTGCGCTACTGACAGGGCTGTCGCCATCGTCGGCCAGCGCGCATCTGGCGCGGCTATCCACGGGTGGTCTGTTGAAGGTCGAAGTCCGTGGTCGCAAACGGTTTTTCCGTCTCTCGGCACCGGAAGTCGGTGCTGCGATAGAAGCATTGGCCAGCGCCACCATCGCCAGTGCTCCACGGGACATTCCCGAGGTGTTCAAGCGCGCCACCCCCATGGCCAAGCCGCAAACTGCGCCGTCCTCGCTGCTGCGCGCGCGTTTTTGCGATGACCACCTGGGCGGTACGCTGGCCGCCGATCTGTACCAGCGGCTGCTGGATGCCGGCTGGATCGAACAACTTGAACAACGCGTCGTGGTGACTCTCAAGGGGGCGAAATTGCTGGCCGGCCGTGGCGTGTTCATCCAGGCGCTGGCCCATCGCAATGTGCAAGTGGCGTGCGCTTGTCCGGACTGGAGCGAGCGTCGCCCGCACATGGGTGGCTCGCTCGGTGCGGCGTTGTTGCAGTTGTTCATGCAGTCCGGCTGGCTGACCCTGCCCAACGACTCTCGGGCCTTGCAATTGACGGCTACCGGCCAACGGGAGCTGCATCGTTTCGCCAAGGAAACCGAGCTGGAAATGGCGTTGTAGAGCTCTCGCATTCGACGCCTGGCAAGCACCGGTGCTTCTGGCGTCGTCCACGACTGCGAACAGGTCGCATCCAGCACGAACGCCGAAACGCTATCGCGCACACTCGATCCGGGGACATTTCGGATGGGGGAAGCGGCATGGACACACATGGCTACGGCGCGGCAGAACGCTTGGAACGACTGCCAATCAGCGGTTATCACCGGATCATTTTCATCATCATCGCCCTGGCGTTTTTCTTCGACTCCATGGACCTGGCGATGATGACGTTCCTGCTCGGCTCGATCAAAGCCGAGTTCGGTCTGAGCAGCGCGCAAGCGGGTCTGCTCGCCAGTTCGAGCTTCTTCGGCATGGTGCTGGGGGCGTCGCTGTCCGGCATGCTCGCCGATCGTTTCGGGCGCAAACCGGTGTTTCAGTGGAGCATCGTGCTGTGGGGCGTGGCCAGCTACCTGTGTTCGACGGCGCAAACGGTCGAGACGCTGACGCTGTTCCGCATCTTGTTGGGGATTGGCATGGGCATGGAATTTCCGATTGCCCAGTCGATGCTGTCCGAGCTGATTCCGGCGCAACGCCGGGGTCGTTACATCGCGTTGATGGACGGCTTCTGGCCGCTGGGTTTCGTGGCGGCCGGCGTGCTGTCTTACTTCCTGCTGCCGCTGATTGGCTGGCGTGACATCTTTCTGGTGTTGGCGGTGCCGGCGGTGTTTGTGCTGGCGATCCGCTTTTTCATTCCCGAGTCACCGCGCTGGCTGGAGCAGGCTGGAAAGCATGAGGCGGCAGACAAGGTGCTGAACGGCATCGAGGCGCGGGTGCGTTCGTCGCTCGGCGGTGCCGCGTTGCCGGAACCGGTTCGATTGCCGCGTACCGTGACGCCGCCGGGCAACTTCTTCGCGGCGCTCAAGCAGATCTGGTCGCCGCAGTATCGCCAGCGCACGACGATGATCTGGAGCCTGTGGTTTTTCGCCCTGCTGGGATTTTATGGTCTGACTTCGTGGCTCAGTGCCTTGCTGCAACAGTCGGGTTTTGCCGTGACGCAGTCGGTGTATTACACGGTGCTGATTTCCCTTGGCGGGATTCCGGGATTTTTGATGGCCGCCTGGCTGGTTGAGCGCTGGGGGCGCAAACCGGTGTGCATCGTCACGTTGCTCGGCGGCGGGGTGATGGCGTTTCTCTACGGCCAGAGCGCGGTGTTCGGCGGCAACGTTGCGCTGCTGATCGGCACCGGACTGTTGATGCAGTTTTTCCTGTTCGGCATGTGGGCGGTGCTCTACACCTATACGCCGGAGCTTTATCCAACGTCGGCGCGGGCAACCGGTTCGGGCTTCGCCTCGGCGATTGGCCGGGTTGGCTCGCTGCTCGGGCCGTTGGTGACCGGGCTGGTGTTCCCGATTACCGGGCAGGGCGGGGTGTTTGCGCTGGGCGCGGCGTGCTTCGCGATAGCGGCGGGGGTGGTGTGGTTGTTCGGGATGGAGACGCGGGGTAAGACCCTGGAAGAGCTGACTGAAAGCCAAATCCCAGGCTAAACAAAGAACCCACTGTGGGAGCGAGCCTGCTCGCGAAAGCGGAGTGTCATTAAACGAAAATGTTAACTGACACTCCCTCTTCGCGAGCAGGCTCGCTCCCACAATGGTTATTGGGTGTTGCTTATGGTTTTACCAGTCGCGCATCCAGGCTGTTCTGCGCCAGGCGCTTGGCCTGATCCTGGGTCATGCCCAAATGCTCATGCAGCGCGTAGAAGTTCTCGGTCACATAACCACCAAAGTACGCCGGGTCATCGGAGTTCACCGTGACCTTCACGCCACGCTCGAGCATGTCGAGAATGTTGTGCTGCGACATGTGATCGAACACGCAAAGCTTGGTGTTCGACAACGGGCACACGGTTAGCGGGATCTGTTCGTCGATGATCCGCTGCATCAGGCGCTCGTCTTCGATGGCGCGCACGCCATGGTCGATACGCTGGATTTTCAGCAGGTCGATGGCTTCCCAGATGTACTCCGGCGGGCCTTCTTCGCCAGCATGGGCAACGGTCAGGAAGCCTTCGTGGCGGGCACGGTCGAACACGCGCTGGAACTTGCTCGGCGGGTGGCCCATCTCGGAACTGTCGAGGCCGACAGCGACAAACGCGTCACGGAACGGCAGCGCCTGGTCGAGGGTTTTCTCGGCTTCTTCTTCGCTCAAGTGGCGCAGGAAGCTGAGGATCAAACCGCTGGTGATACCCAGTTGCTGCTCGCCATCCTTCAATGCCGCCGCGATGCCGTTGAGCACCACTTCGAACGGGATGCCGCGGTCGGTGTGGGTCTGCGGATCGAAGAACGGTTCGGTGTGAATCACGTTCTGTGCTTTGCAGCGCAGCAGGTAGGCCCAGGTCAGGTCGTAGAAGTCCTGTGAGGTGCGCAATACGTCGGCACCTTGGTAATACAGGTCGAGGAATTCCTGCAGGTTGTTGAAGGCGTATGCCTTGCGCAGGGTTTCGACATCGTTCCACGGCAGGGCGATCTTGTTGCGCTCGGCCAGGGCGAACAGCAGCTCGGGCTCTAGCGAGCCTTCCAGGTGCAGGTGCAGTTCAGCCTTGGGCAAGGCGTTGAGCCAATCGTACATATTCTTTTCTCATCAGATGCAATGACGGCATTCTACAGATGCTCGCCGAAACAATTGGCAAAACCTGACCAAGCGATCCATCACACGGCTTCCTGCTCACGGCGATAGGCGTAGGTATCGGCGAAGCGTGAGAGCAGGAATTCGGCGCAGGTGGTGGTCGGATATTTCGCTGGATGCTGTGCGTCCTGACAGCCGGGCAGGCATTCGATGCGCGTGTCCGGGTGTGGCTCGGCAAAGAACGGCATCGAGTAGCGATCCACGCCGAGCGGGCTGATCACCCGGTGTGGGGTCGAGCGATAACGGTCGTTGCTCCAGCGCGCCATCATGTCGCCGAGGTTGACCACGAAAGTGCCGTCGATCGGTGGCGCGTCGATCCATTCGCCTTTGACGTTCTTCACTTGCAGACCGCCGGCGCTGTCCTGATAGAGCAGGGTGATGCAGCCGTAATCGGTATGCGCGCCGGCACCTTGCTGCTCGGCGGAGCTCGCGGTGTGGCGCGGTGGGTAATGGATCACGCGCAGGACGCTGACCGGGTCAACGAAGCGGCTGTCGAAGAAATCGCGTTCGATGTTCAGTGCGAGGGTCATCGCCCGCAACAAGGTTTGCGCGAGGGCCTGCATGTCGAGGTAGTGCTGCTCCATCAACTCAGCCCATCCGGTTTGCGCTGGATGCCGGTTCGGCCCGCGTAACGGTTTTTCGGCGAGCACGTCGGGATGGTTGGCCGGCAGGTGCAGGCCCATGTCGAAGGTTTCTTTGAGGTCGCTGGGCTTGCTCGGGTCGAGTTGCTCGGTGGCGATGGCGCCGTAACCGCGATGGTGGCGGGTTTGGGTGATGTCGATCTTGAGTTTTTCCGCTGCGGGCAGGGCAAAAAAACGCTGAGTCTGATCGAGCACCGTGTCGATGCGTTACGCCGAAATCGGGTGACCCTTGATGTAGAAGAAACCCCACTCGCGGCAGGCGTGGTCGATTTGCTCGGCCACGGCGGGCCAGGCGTTTTCGTCGGCGGAATAGAGCGGGCTGATGTCGATGATCGGAAGCTGATCCATACACAATCCTTGAATACGCTGTGTTTCCAATGTGGGAGCGAGCCTGCTCGCGAAGAGGGAGTGTCAGACAACAGATTCGTTGAATGACACACCGCATTCGCGAGCAGGCTCGCTCCCACAGGGTTTTGTGTAATTAGCAAAAATTACTTCGGCATCTCAGCCTTCATGCCTTCCACGTAATAGTTCATCGACGCCAGTTCCGCATTCGTCGCGCTCACGCCCGCCGGGATTTTCTCGACGCCGGCCTGATCCTTGATCGGCCCGGTAAACGGTTGAAGCGCACCGCTCTTGATGTCGGCAATGATCTGCTCGGCCTCGGCTTTCACTGGCGCCGGCACCAGACCGCTGATCGGCAGTTCAACCGTGCCTTCCTTCAACCCGCCCCAGTAGTCCTGGGATTTCCACGTGTGGTCGATCACGCTCTGCGTCGCCTGAATATAGTGCGGCGCCCAGTCGTTGACGATCGAGGTCAGCACCGCTTTCGGCCCGAAGTGCGCCATGTCCGAGGCGTAACCTACGGCGTATACGCCACGACGTTCGGCGGCCTGAATCGGTGCCGGGCTGTCGGTGTGCTGGAACACCACGTCGACGCCCTGATCAATCAGCGCGTTGGCCGCATCGGCTTCCTTGCCCGGATCGAACCACGAGTTGACCCACACCACTTTGATCTCGGTGCCCGGGTTGTACTTGTTCAGGGCCAGTTGAATCGCGTTGATATCGCGGATCACCTCAGGGATCGGGAACGAAGCGACGTAGCCGATTTTTTTGGTCTTGGTCATCTTCGCCGCGAGGAAACCGCCGACGTAGCGACCCTCGTAAGTGCGCGCCAGATAGGTGCCGAGGTTCTTGTCCTGTTTGTAGCCGGTGGCGTGTTCGAAGGTCACCTTGGGAAATTGCTTGGCGACTTTCAGCGTCGGGTTCATGTAGCCGAAAGAGGTGGTGAAGATCAGGTCATAGTTGTCCTTGGCCATGTTGCGGATGACCCGCTCGGCGTCGGCGCCTTCAGCGACGTTCTCGACGTAGTTGGTGGTGATCTGAGTACCGAATTTCTCTGCGAGAGCCTTGCGCCCTTGTTCATGCTGATACGTCCAGCCGTGGTCACCGATCGGGCCGATGTAGACGAAACCGACCTTCAGCGGATCGGCAGCGCTGGCGCTCAGGCTGATCCCCAGACCGAGGGCGGCGCACAGCAGTTTGTGCAGCGGACGTATTTGCATGAATTGGAGCTCCGTTTTGTTGTGTGTGGTCAGGGCCAATGCAAATTGCTGACCAAAAGGACAACAAACCGGTTTGAAACCGTGTGAAGGCTTTCGCGAGCAGGCTCGCTCCCACCTTCGAGCGCATTCCTCTGTGGGAGCGAGCCTGCTCGCGAAGAGGCCGGTAGGGCCAATAAAAGGGCACCTGCCGAACTCGCTGCTATTCGCTGGTGCGCTAAGGTGTAACGAAACGTTAGCGCCGCCCCGCAGTCAGTAGCTCATCCGCTCTCTTCGGCAAAAAGGCCCGCCATGTTCACCATCCTCAAGCAAGAAAGCTTTCTGCTGCTGGCCGTCATCGCCGCCTGCGTTGCCTATCCGCTGGAACACTGGCTGTTGCACAGCGGCCAGATCGTCGCGTTGATCGGCGGTCTGGTGCTGATCGCCTTCATCGTCGCCGCCTCAATGCGCGTCGCCCATCAAGCCGAATTGCTCGCGGAAAAAGTCGGCGACCCGTACGGCACCATGATTCTCACCCTCGCCGCCGTGCTGGTGGAGGTGGTGATCCTGGCGATCATGATGAGCAACGAAGCTTCGGCCACGTTGGTGCGCGACACGATCTATTCGGCAGTGATGCTCGATATCAACGGCATCCTCGGCCTCGCCGCGCTGATGGGCGGGATCAAGCACGGTGAGCAGTCTTACAACGACGATTCGGCGCGCAGCTACAGCGTGATGATTCTCACCGCCATGGGCGTATCGATGGTGGTGCCGGAGTTTATTCCCGAGGCCAACTGGAAGATTTATTCGGCGTTCACCATCGGTGCGATGGTGGTGCTGTATGCGTTGTTTCTGCGCATGCAGGTCGGCCCGCACAGTTACTTTTTCAGCTACAGCTACCCGGACAAACGCCGCAAGAAAGAACCGGTCGAGGAAGAACCAAAACCGGTCAGCCTGGCGTTGTCGATCGGCATTCTGGTGTTTGGCGTGGTGGTGATTGGCGCACTCGCCGAAGTGATGTCGAAGACCCTCGATCTGGGCCTGGAAGGCACGGGCGCACCGCCGGTGATCACCGCGATTCTGGTGGCGGCGATTTCTGCTGCGCCGGAGATTTTGACGGCGTTGCGTGCGGCGCTGGCCAACCGTATGCAGTCGGTGGTGAACATTGCGATGGGCGCGTCACTGTCGACGGTGATTCTGACCGTGCCAGTGATGGAGGCGATGGCGCTGTACACCGGTCAACCGTTTCAGATGGCGATGACGCCGGTGCAGACGGTGATGATTTTCCTGACGTTGATCGTTAGTGCGATCAACCTCAACGACGGCGAGACCAATGCCATCGAAGGCATGACCCACTTCGTATTGTTCGCGACCTTCATCATGCTGTCGCTACTAGGCCTTTAGAGCTGGCAGATTGATCGTTCCCACGCAGAGCGTGGGAACGATCAGATGGGGAGGGGGATCAGGTACCGGCGATCAACTGGCGCGCCGCCTGGCTGTGATCGGCGATCAGGCCTTTCAGGTCCAGTCCTTCAACCTGGCCATCGACCACGCGCCACTTGCCAGCAATCATCACCCGATCCGCACGATCCGCGCCGCACAACAGCAACGCCGAAATCGGATCATGGCTGCCCGAGAAGCGCAGCTCATCGAGCTTGAACAACGCCAGATCCGCCTGTTTGCCCACGGCAATCTCACCAATGTCGGTCCGCCCCAACAGGCTCGCCGAGCCCTTGGTCGCCCAGCCCAGCACGCGTTCCGGGGTGATCTTCTCGGCGCCATAACGCAGACGCTGGATGTACAACGCCTGACGCGCTTCGAGAATCATGTTCGAGGCATCGTTGGACGCCGAACCATCCACGCCCAGACCAAACAGCGCGCCCGCGTCAGTCAGATCGATACTCGGGCAGATCCCGGAAGCCAGACGCATGTTCGAACTCGGGCAATGGCAGATGCCAGTACCGGCCTGACCGAGGCGGGCGATTTCGTCCGGGTTGAAATGGATGCCGTGGGCCAGCCAGGTGCGCGGGCCGAGCCAGCCGACGCTGTCGAGATAATCGACGGTGCGCAGGCCGAAACGCTGCAGGCAGAAATCTTCTTCGTCGAGGGTTTCGGCCAGATGCGTGTGCAGGCGCACGTCGAGCTTGTTCGCCAGTTCGGCGCTGGCCGACATGATTTCCGGGGTTACCGAAAACGGCGAGCACGGCGCCAGCGCGATCTGGATCTGCGCGCCATCGCCACGCTCGTGGTACTCGTGAATCAGGCGCTGACTGTCGTCGAGAATCACCTGACCTTCCTGCACGGTCTGCTGCGGCGGCAGGCCGCCGTCCTTCTCGCCGAGGCTCATCGAACCCCGAGTGAGCATGGCGCGCATGCCCAGTTCGCGGACGCTTTCGACTTGCACGTCGATGGCATTTTCCAGACCGTCCGGGAACAGGTAGTGATGGTCGGCCGCGGTGGTGCAGCCCGACAGCAGCAATTCAGCTAACGCTACTTTGGTGGCGAGCGCGAGCTTCTCAGGCGTCAGGCGCGCCCACACCGGGTACAGGGTTTTCAGCCACGGGAACAACGGCTGATTGACCACCGGCGCCCAGGCGCGAGTCAGGGTTTGATAGAAGTGATGGTGGGTGTTGATCAGGCCCGGCAGGATCACATGTTCACGGGCATCGAACACTTCATTGCACGGTGCCGACGGCTGTTGGCCAGCGGCGAGGACTTCGACGATGACACCGTCTTGCACGACAAGACCGCCACGGGCATCGAGCTCGTTGGAAGTGAAAATGGCGAGGGGATTTTTTAACCAGGTACGGGTCGCGGGCATGTTGCCGGCTCCTCTGAAAATGGGGTTCAGGGTTGCCAGCTCAGTGATGCCCTGTCTGCTGATCCAGGGTCGCCGCGGGGACGAGGTGCGCAGTTTCAAACAAATTGCCACGCCGGGCAAGCCCAACCCGACCAGACAACACGGTCCCGTGTAGGAGTGAGCCTGCTCGCGATAGCGGTGTATCAGGCAACACTTTTGCTGAATGACACACCGCTATCGCGAGCAGGCTCACTCCTACAGGGGATTTATGTGTTTACCAGGGGATGGTTTCACCCTTGTAGTTGATGAAGTGATGCCCGCCCTTGCCGGTGTACGCATTTACTTGATCTACCAGCCCACGGGTGCTGGTTTCCACGTCAAGGTCAGCCCCTTCACCGCCCATGTCCGTCTTCACCCAACCCGGATGCAGTGACAACACCGTCATCTTCTGCTCGCCCAATTGCGTGACAAAACTGTTGGTCATCGAATTCAGCGCAGCCTTGCTCGCCTTATACAGCGCCAGCTCCGGCGCGTCCGCCACCGTCACGCTGCCCAGTCCGGAACTCATGAACGCCAGCACGCCGCTGCCGTCACGAATCTGCCCGGCAAAACGCTGAGCCAGATTGATCGGCGCCACCGCGTTGGTGAAAAACAGCTGACCGACTTCAGCCAGTGTCGCGCCGCCAGGGGTCTGATCGGCCGGGCCTTTGACCCCGGCGTTGACGAACAGCAAGTCGAAGGTTTCGCCCTTGAGCTGTTGGCTCAGAGCAATGACCGCTTGCTGATCGTCCATGTCGAGCTTCTCGATCCGTACCTTGCCTAATGCTTGGAGCGCATCGGCATTGGCAGGATTGCGCACGGTGGCGGTGACTTGCCAGCCGTCGGCCAGCAGGGTTTTCACCAGACCGAGGCCAAGGCCCCGGGAGGCGCCGATAATCAGTGCGTTTTTTGCAGACATGATGGGCTTCCTTGATGAATGAGGATCATGGATTCAATGGACAGGCCTGACCGAGGCGAAGTTGCAACTCCTGCCGCAGCGCATCAAGTTCGCGCATGCGGGTTTCGATCAGTTGCAGTTTGTCGCGCAGCAACTGCGCCACGGCGTTGTCCGGATCTGGCGCGTTCCACAATGCGGCAACGCTGTCGCCGATCTCGCCGAGGGTAAATCCCAGGCGCTGCGCGGTTTTGATGTAGAGCACTAGTTGCACCATCTCCGGCGGATAGTCGCGATAACCATTGGCACTGCGCTGCGCCGCGATCAACCCGCGCTGCTCATAGAAACGCAGGGTGTCACGGCTGACGGCGCTGGCCTGAGCTAATTCACCGATGCGCATGCGGGCTCTCAAAAGGGCTATTGACCCTGGAGCATACTCCAGGCTTTACCGTGGAGGCTCCCTGAATTTCTGGAGCATGGATGATGTGGACTTCAACGCAGTATCGCAATGTGGTGCGCGGCAGCGCCTGGTATGACTTGATCGTCACGGCAGCGTTTGCCACGCCGTGGAGTTTTGCCGTTGTACACGGGGTGTTGAGCGCACTGGATTTGCCCGGCGAACTACCCGCGTTTCAGCCTGTGCATCTGTTGATGGCGAACCTGTTGGGATCGGTGGTGTGCGTGTGGGCGGTGCTGCGGATTCGTGATCCGCAGGCGCTTTATGGACGGTATGACGCGGTGGCCAGGTTTCTGTTTGCGGCTTGGCAGGGGTATGCCTTGCTTCACGGTGCCAGTTCGATTCTGATTGTTTTCCTAGTCTTCGAACTGGCGTGGGGCGTTGCTCAGGTGTTGCCTGTCAGTAAGTCTTCGCGAGCAGGCTCGCTCCCACAGGAGATGGGTGTCACCTCATACCCCTGAGTCGAGAGCGGAAAATGTGGGAGCGAGCCTGCTCGCGAAGAGGCCCGCCCAAACAATAATTAATGCCCCGCCTGCCAAGGCTGCCCAAGCGACACCGGCGCATACAGCCGCGTGCGCAGCGCATCCCGCGACAACAGCACCAACACCACAATCGTCGCGACATACGGCAGCATCGCCAGCAAACTCGACGGAATCGCCAGCCCCAACCCCTGCGCCACCAGGTGCAGGATGCTGGCGAGACCAAACAGATACGCCCCGAGCAACAACCGCCACACTCGCCAACTGGCAAACACCACCAGCGCCAACGCGATCCAGCCACGCCCGGCAGTCATGTTCTCCGCCCACATCGGTGTGTACGCCAGCGACAGATAGGCCCCGGCCAACCCGGCCATCGCCCCGCCAAACAGCACCGCCAGGGTACGCACGGTCAACACCGGTAAACCCATCGCACTGGCCGCATCCGGGTTCTCACTGACTGCCTGAATGATCAGCCCGACACGACTTTTGATGATCACCCACGCCACCAGCGCAAACAGCGCGAACGACAGATACACCAGCAGATCCTGGGCAAACAGCATCCGCCCGATCAACGGAATTTCACTCAGATAAGGAATCGCCCACGGCTCAAAACCGGCCAGCGGTTTACCCACCCAAGCCGCGCCGACAAAGGTCGACAGCCCGACACCAAAAATCGTCAGCGCCAACCCGGTCGCCACCTGATTGGCATTGAACACCAGCGCCACCAGGGCAAACAGCGACGACAACAGCATTCCGGCCAGCATCGCCAGCAACACGCCCAGCCACAGGTTGCCGCTGTTCAGCGCGACGATAAAACCGATCACCGCGCCAAACAGCATCATCCCTTCCTGCCCAAGATTGAGCACGCCGCTCTTCTCGCAGATCAGTTCCCCCAGCGCCACCAGCAACAACGGCGTGCCGCACCGCACCATGGCGTAGAAAATATTGCTCAACAGATCGATATCCATCACAGCGCTCCGGCAGTTACGGCGGTGGTCGACGTGCGCTTCACCCAGCGCAGGTTCAGGCGTGGCCGATAGAGGATCAGCACGTCACAGGCAAGCAGGAAAAACAGCATCATTCCCTGAAACAACTGGGTGATCGCTTGCGGCAGGTTCATCGTCATTTGCGCGCTCTCGCCACCGATGTACAGCAGCGCCATCAACAGACTCGAAAACAGAATCCCGATCGGATTCAGACGCCCAAGAAACGCCACAGTAATCGCCGCATAGCCATACCCCGGTGACACCTGCGGCACCAATTGGCCGATGGGCCCGGTCACTTCGCAGACACCCGCCAGCCCGGCCAATCCGCCACTGATCAACAGCGCCAGCCAGATCAAACGCTTCTCGCGAAAGCCGACAAACCCCGCCGCACGCTTGTCCAGTCCGAGCACTTTAATTTGGAAACCGACAAAGCTTTTCTGCAACAACACCCACACCGCGACCAATGCGAGCAGGGCGAAATACACCCCGGCATGCACGCGGCCATCCTCCATCAGCAGCGGCAAACGACTGGCGTCGCCGAACATCGCCGACTCGGGAAAGTTGAAACCGGCGGGATCCTTCAACGGCCCATGCACGCAGAACAGCAACAGGTTCAGGGCGATGTAATTGAGCATGATGCTGGTGAGGATTTCATTGGCGTTGAAGCGCGTGCGCAACCACGCGGTGAGCCCAGCCCACGCCGCGCCGGCGACGGTGCCGGTGAGCAGAATAAATACCAGCGCCCAACGGCTTTGCATGCCGATGATGTTCACCGCCAAGGCACTGCCGGCGAGTGCGCCGAGGAGCAATTGACCTTCGGCGCCGATGTTCCAGATCCGCGCCTGATAGGCCACCGCCAAGCCCAGTGCGCAGAGCAGAATCGGCAGCGCCTTGACCAGTAATTCGGAGACGCCATACAAGTCGCTGACCGGTGCGATCAGCAGCGTGTGCAAGGTTTGCAGCGGGTCGTGACCGAGGGCGATAAACAGCAGCGAGCCGCAGCCAAGCGTCAGCGCCGCCGCCAGTAACGGCGAGCACCACAGCATCAGGCGCGATTGCTGGCCACGGGGTTCGAGGGAAAGCAGCATGTGGAAAACTCCGTTAAACCGTGGCGGCTGAAGGTGCGTGGTCGAACTGGCCGGCCATCCAGCCGCCGACATCGCTGAGTTGGGTATCGCCGGTGTTGTGCAACGCCGACAAACGTCCACCGCACAACGCACCGAGGCGATCGCTGATCTGGAACAGTTCGTCGAGGTCTTCGGAAATCACCAGAATTGCCGCGCCGGCATCGCGCAACGCGATCAGTGCCCGGTGGATAGTCGCGGCGGCGCCGACGTCGACGCCCCAGGTCGGGTGCGCGGCGATCAGCAGTTTCGGTTGCTGAAGGATTTCCCGGCCGAGGATGAATTTCTGCAGATTGCCGCCGGACAAACTGCGCGCGGCAGTTTGCGTGTCCGGGGTTTTCACGCCGAAGCGCTGAATGATCTGTTGGGCGAGGGCTTCGACTTTGCCGCGATCGATCAAACCGTTGCTGACCAAGCCTTGCTGGAAAGCGGTGAGCAGGGCGTTATCGGCCAGACTCAATTCCGGCACCGCGCCATGACCGAGACGCTCGGCGGGCACGAATGCCAGGCCCAGTTTGCGTCGCGCATCCGGGCGCAGGTCGGCGACATGTTGCTCCGCGAATCGAATAGTTGCCGCTTCGGCGCGACGCAGGATTTGCTCGCCGCTGAGCAGCGCAAGCAACTCATCCTGACCATTACCGGCGACCCCGGCGATGCCGACGATTTCACCGCCGCGCACTTCCAGGTCGATGTCTTTCAGCGAGCAGCCAAACGGGTCCGGGTTGTGCCAACTCAATTCGCTCACCCGCAAAAACGCCGTACCGCCGCTGACCTTCGGATAGTCGCCAATCAACGCCGCCGCTTCGCCAACCATCATTTGCGCCAACTGCTGATCGGAGCATTCGGCCGGCACGCAATGCCCGGCGACGCGCCCGCCGCGCAAAACCGTCGCGCTGTGACACAGCGCCCGTACTTCGCCGAGTTTGTGGCTGATAAACAGAATGCTGCAGCCTTCGGCAGCGAGGCGACGTAGGGTAATGAACAATTCCTCGGCCTCCTGCGGCGTCAGCACCGAAGTCGGTTCGTCGAGAATCAACAGGCGAATGTCCTGCATCAGGCAGCGAATAATCTCCACTCGTTGCCGCTCGCCGATCGACAGGCTGTGGACAAGTCTTTCCGGTTCCAGCGCCATACCGTAGCGACGCGACACTTGGCGAATTTTCGGCTCCAGTTGCTTCGGTGTGCCGGCCGCAGCGCCCATCGCCAGCGCAATGTTCTGCGCCACGCTGAGGGTTTCGAACAGTGAGAAATGCTGGAACACCATGCCGATGCCCAGCTGCCGCGCCTGCGCTGGGTTGCGGATGTTGACCCGTTGACCCTGCCAGAGCATCTCGCCCGAATCGGCCTGGGTAACGCCGTAGATGATCTTCATCAGGGTGCTTTTGCCCGCACCGTTTTCACCGAGCAGGGCATGGATTTCCCCGGGTGCGATGCTCAGGTCGATGGCGTCATTGGCCAGACAACCGGGATAGCGTTTGCTGATATGGCGCAGTTGCAAGCGCGCAATGGGAGGAGCGATTGGCATGACAGGCTCGACTTGCTTGGAGTTGTGCCTGTGGATAAAGCAATTTCCTGGCCATTGAGTCAGGAACGCGAGCGGGCCGCGTGTATCAGCCCTTGGCGTAGAGCACTCAAGATAAAAACAGGCTTCTGCCCGGCACCAATTCAGAGCAAAGCCGTTGATCGGGCTCCAGTTTTGCCCGTTGGCAACTGATCAAAAAACGAGCAAACACGTGTGAGTCAGGCAGAACCTGCGACTGCGCCAGCCATGAACGGGTTATCCACAGCTTGTTCCACAGTTATTGTGTGCAAGCCGCAAACCCGGGCATAAGCACTGTGGTGCTTTCTTCTAATGGTGATAAACCACGCTAACTGTCTGTTTCTGTTTGGAATTTTCGTTTTGTCGGTTGAATTGAACGAAAAGTGAACAAACCGCGCAAAGCCACGTGACAGAAGGGTTACAGCGGAATGTACTCAGGTTATCCACAGTCGGGTGCACAGCAGATGTGGGCAACTCCGGGGAATAACGGAAAAGGGTGATGCCCTAAAAGATCGCAGCCTTCGGCAGCTCCTACAGGGGAACGCATTTCAAGTGTAGGAGCTGCGGAACGCTGCGATCTTTTGATCTTGGCTTCACCGTAGCAACAAAATCCGCCCACGGCTCAAATCTGCCAACTGGCTTTGTAACAACTCGATCTGCGCCTCACCCACCGCCAACTTCAACTCAACGCCATTGGCGGTAAAGTTCTCCTCCACCACCAACCCACCCAGATCGGCAACGCGCAACTTCACCAACGCCAACTCGGCAAACCCGCAAGCGCAACTCAACGGCACCCGACTGATCAACTCAACCTTCGCCGCCGTTTGCAGGCACTTGTTCGCGCCACCGCCATAGGCTCGGGCCAAACCGCCGGTACCGAGTTGAATGCCGCCGTACCAACGAATCACCAGCACCGCGACCTGATCGCAATCCTGCGCCTCAATTGCCGCGAGAATCGGCCGACCCGCCGTGCCGCCCGGCTCGCCGTCGTCATTGCTGCGATATTGATCGCCGAGCTTCCACGCCCAGCAATTGTGCGAGGCATTGAAGTCGCTGTGTTGCTCGAAGAACGCCAGCGCCTCGGCAGGGCTGCCGATCGGCGTGGCGAAGGTGATAAAGCGGCTTTTGCGAATCTCTTCGCGGTACTCGCAAAAACCGCTGAGGGTGAAAGGCATAAACGTCTTATAGAGGAGGAGTGAGGCCGCAGCCTTTGAGAATGATGCGGATCAGGTTGTTGCCGGCGTCTTCCATGTCCTGCTTGGTCAGCTTGCTGCGACCGCTGACGCGACAGATCTGCGTCGCAAAGTCGGCATAGTGCTGGGTGCTGCCCCACAACAGGAAGATCAGGTGCACCGGATCGACCGCGTCCATTTTGCCCGCATCGATCCACGCCTGAAACACCGCCGCACGGCCAGTGAACCAGGCGCGGTAATCCTGATTGAAATACTCGGTCAGGCATTCACCACCGCTGATCACTTCCATCGCAAAGATTCGCGAGGCCTGCGGCTGACGGCGGGAGAACTCCATCTTGGCGCGAATGTACCGGGTCAGCGCTTCGGCTGGATCGTCCTCGGCCGTTAGCGTGTTGAAGGTGCTGTCCCACAGCTCGATGATGTTGCTCAACACCGCCACGTACAAACCGAGTTTGTTGGTGAAGTAGTAATGCAGGTTCGCCTTGGGCAACCCGGCATTCTGCGCGATGGTGTTCATGCTGGTGCCTTTGTACCCGTGACGGGCGAACTCGTCTTCGGCGGCTTTGAGGATGGTCTCTTCGTTTTTCTGACGAATGCGGCTGGCGGGTTTGCCGCCATGGGCTGGGACTTCAAAGGTCATAGGCACTTCCGGGTTTGTCTGTGGGTGCAACCAGTTGCGTTGATAGCGCACCCACAGGCATCCGACAAGTCCTTGCGCGAAAAACCGTTACGCCTGTTCGATCTTGTTCAGCGGCGCGTGCGCTTCAGCGGCCTCGGTTTTCGACTCCGGCAGCAACAGGCACAGGATGATGGCGGTCAGGCCGCCGCTGGTGATCGCCGAATCAAACAGGTTCTGCACCAGTTTTGGCAGCAGGTGCAGCAGGTTCGGTTGCGCGGCAATGCCCAGGCCGACGCCGAACGATGTGGCGATGATCAACATGCTGCGTCGATCCAGCGGCGACTGCGCGAGGATGCGCACGCCGGCAGCCGCCACCGCGCCGAACATCACCAGGGTCGCGCCACCGAGTACCGGTTTTGGAATCTGCTGCAGCACCGCGCCGATCATTGGGAACATACCGAGACAAAACAGGATCGCGCCGATGTACAGACCAACGTAACGACTGGCGACGCCGGTCAGCTGGATCACGCCGTTGTTCTGCGCAAACGTGGTGTTGGGGAAGGCGCTGAAGGTCGCGGCGATCATGCAACTGACGCCATCGCCGAGGACGCCACCGCGCAGGCGGCTTATATAAGAAGGGCCGCTGATCGGTTGGCGGGCGAGCATGCAGTTGGCGGTGAGGTCGCCGACGGTTTCGATGGTGCTGATCAGATAAATCAGCGCGACCGGCAGGAAAGCCGTCCAGTCGAAGCTGAAGCCAAACTTGAACGGTGTAGGAAAACTCACCAGTGGCAAGTCAGGTAAAGGCTGCGGCACCAGTTTCCCACTGAACCACGCGGCCAGGCTGCCGAGCAGCAAACCGATGATGATTGCCGACAAGCGCACCCATGGCGTGTTCGAGCGGTTGAGCAGAATGATCGTCAGCAACACAAACACGCCCAGCGCCAGATTGCCCGGCGCACCGAAATCCGGCGCATTGAAGCCACCGCCCAGATCGGTGATGCCGACCTTGATCAGGCTGATACCGATCAGGGTGATGACGATCCCGGTCACCAGCGGCGTAACGACTCGACGCAATTGACCGATGAAGCGGCTGAGGACGATCTGCACGATTGCGCCGAAAAAGCACACGCCGAAGATCATCGCCAGAATGTCTTCCGGGCTGCCGCCACGTTGCTTGACCAGAAAACCGGCCGACAGCACCGCACCGAGAAAGGCGAAACTGGTGCCCTGTAAACAGATCATTCCCGCCCCGATGCCGAACGGCCGCCGCGCCTGAATAAAGGTGCCGACGCCCGAGACCATCAACGCCATGCTGATCAGGTAGGGCAAATGCGCGGTCAGCCCCAATACTGAACCGATCACCAGCGGCGGGGTGATGATGCCGACGAAACTGGCGAGCACGTGTTGCAGCGCCGCGAGAGTTGCGGCGAGTGGTTTGGGGCGGTCGTTGAGGCCGTAGATCAGGTCGCTGGATTGTTCGGAATCTGGCTGCATGGCTGAAGGCTTCTTGTTGAAGGATCGGAGTTGATCCTGCTTTGCAAAAAGCTGTCCACTTGCTCAGGTTATCGAGTGATTTAGTCGTCAAGGCCCAACGCTGGCGGGCCTTGCAGGATTCTTCAACGCGTCGCCGCCAGACTCTCCAAAAAGCTTTCCAGCACCAAATGAGGGCGCCGGCCCTTGCGCGTGACCGATGCGAGGCTCAAGTCATAAAAACGCGTTTGCGATTTCAGCGCACGCAAGCGACCTTGCTGTACCCAGAGACTGGCGTAGTGGTCCGGCAGATAACCAATGTAGCGCCCGGTCAGAATCAGAAACGCCATGCCTTCTCGATCGGAAGCGCTGGCGGTGCAATTGAGCGCCTGGTAATGCGCCTGAATATCCGCCGGCAACCGAAACGTCGGCGCAATCGCGTCCTGACTGTTTAAGCGTTCGTCATCGAGTTGTTTGTCATCGACATAAAACAACGGATGCCCCACCGCGCAATAAAGCAGCGAACGCTCGCTGTACAACGGCTGATATTCCAGTCCCGACAACGCACTGGCCTGCGGCACCACGCCAACATGCAGACGCCCATCGAGCACGCCTTGCTCAACTTCATTCGGCGCAATCATGCGGATCTGGATCTGCACATCTGGTCCGCGCTCCTTCAACTGCGCGAGGGCGTGGGTAATGCGCATGTGGGGGAGGGTGACGAGGTTGTCGGTCAGGCCGATGATCAACTCACCACGCAAATGCTGGTGCAAGCCATTGACCTCGGTGCGGAAACTTTCCAGCGCACTTAATAGTTGCAGCGCCGATTGATACACCTCGCGACCTTCTTCGGTCAGCGAAAACCCCGCGCGCCCACGCTGACACAGACGCAAACCGAGGCGCTGCTCCAGATCGCTCATCTGCTGACTGATCGCCGAGCGACCGATGCCGAGCACGGTTTCCGCCGCCGAGAAGCCGCCGCACTCCACCACGCTGCGAAAAATCCGCAGCAGGCGAATATCAAAGTCACTGACCTGGGCCAGCGGATCGGGACGGCGGCTGCTCATCTTATTGCTCTCATTGTTTAGCGAAGTTCTAACTGAAGGTTAGAAGAGTTGGATTTCACCGACTTTATCCCCGTGGCAATTTAGCTGCAACAACGCTTTTTATCTCCCTGACGCTTATGCCCTGCGAGGTTTTGCCCGATGAACATGCCTGAAAACGCGCCGTCGCCACTGGCCAGCCAATTGAAGCTGGACGCGCACTGGATGCCGTACACCGCCAACCGTAACTTTCAGCGCGACCCGCGTTTGATCGTTGGTGCCGAAGGCAGCTGGCTGATCGACGACAAGGGCCGCAAGGTATATGACTCGCTGTCTGGCCTGTGGACTTGTGGCGCAGGCCACACTCGCAAGGAAATTCAGGAAGCGGTTTCCAAGCAGTTGGGCACCCTCGATTACTCGCCGGGCTTCCAGTACGGCCACCCGTTGTCGTTCCAGCTGGCCGAAAAAATCACCGAGCTGACTCCGGGCAACCTCAACCACGTGTTCTTCACTGACTCGGGTTCCGAGTGCGCCGACACCGCGGTGAAAATGGTCCGTGCCTACTGGCGCCTCAAAGGTCAGTCGACCAAAACCAAAATGATCGGCCGTGCCCGTGGTTACCACGGCGTGAACATCGCCGGCACCAGCCTTGGCGGCGTGAACGGCAACCGCAAGCTGTTCGGTCAGGCAATGATGGACGTTGATCACCTGCCGCACACGCTGCTGGCCAGCAACGCTTTCTCCCGTGGCATGCCGGAGCAGGGCGGTATCGCTTTGGCCGATGAGTTGCTGAAGCTGATCGAACTGCACGACGCTTCGAACATCGCCGCGGTATTCGTTGAGCCTATGGCCGGTTCCGCTGGCGTACTGGTGCCGCCGCAGGGTTACCTGAAACGTCTGCGCGAAATTTGCGATCAGCACAGCATTCTGTTGGTGTTCGACGAAGTGATCACCGGTTTCGGCCGTACCGGCAACATGTTCGGCGCCGACACCTTTGGCGTGACCCCGGACCTGATGTGCATCGCCAAGCAAGTCACCAACGGCGCGATCCCGATGGGCGCAGTGATTGCCAGCTCCGAGATCTACCAGACCTTCATGAATCAGCCGACCCCGGAATATGCCGTGGAATTTCCGCACGGTTACACCTACTCGGCACACCCGGTGGCTTGCGCTGCAGGCCTGGCAGCACTCGATCTGCTGCAAAAGGAAAACCTGGTGCAGAGCGTTGCCGAAGTCGCACCGCATTTCGAAAACGCGCTGCACGGTCTGAAAGGTTCGAAGAACGTTATCGACATCCGCAACTTCGGTCTGGCCGGTGCGATCCAGATTGCCGGGCGTGACGGCGACGCCATCGTGCGTCCGTTCGAGGCGGGCATGGCCCTGTGGAAAGCCGGGTTCTACGTACGCTTCGGCGGCGACACCCTGCAGTTCGGCCCAACCTTCAACAGCAAGCCGCAAGACCTCGATCGTCTGTTCGACGCGGTCGGCGAAGTGCTGAACAAGCTCGACTGATTTTTCCTTCTATATAGCTATACAAATAGCAGGCGCCTGTTGCGGGTGTCTGCGCACAAGAATTCAGGAGTTTTCGATGAGCGTTATTCCGCATTTGATCAATGGCGAACTGGTGACCGAGAACGGTCGTGCGGTTGATGTGTTCAACCCGTCCACCGGTCAGGCTATCCACAAGCTGCCACTGGCCAGCCAGGCAACCATCCAGAAAGCCATCGATGCCGCCAAGGCTGCGTTCCCGGCGTGGCGCAACACGCCACCGGCCAAACGTGCCCAGGTGATGTTCCGCTTCAAGCAACTGCTGGAGCAGAACGAAGCACGCATCTCGCAATTGATCAGCGAAGAACATGGCAAGACCCTCGAAGACGCCGCCGGTGAATTGAAACGCGGCATCGAGAACGTCGAGTTCGCTTGCGCTGCCCCGGAAATCCTCAAGGGTGAATACAGCCGCAACGTCGGCCCGAACATCGACGCATGGTCGGACTTTCAGCCGCTGGGCATCGTTGCCGGTATCACCCCGTTCAACTTCCCGGCCATGGTGCCGCTGTGGATGTACCCACTGGCGATCGTCTGCGGTAACTGCTTTATCCTCAAACCGTCCGAACGTGATCCAAGCTCGACGCTGCTGATCGCTCAGCTGCTGCTGGAAGCCGGTCTGCCGAAAGGCGTGATGAGCGTGGTGCATGGCGACAAGACTGCCGTGGACGCGCTGATCGAAGCGCCGGAAGTCAAAGCGCTGAGCTTCGTTGGTTCGACGCCGATTGCCGAGTACATCTACGCCGAAGGCACCAAGCGCGGCAAACGCGTTCAGGCACTGGGCGGCGCGAAGAACCACGCAGTGTTGATGCCGGATGCCGATCTGGACAACGCGGTCAGCGCACT